>CAYLNA010000358.1:0-2432 GCA_964384665.1 uncultured Desulfovibrionaceae bacterium
GGCCAACATGCCCTTGATGGCATGGGCCAGCTGGCGCAGGGTCTGGATGTCTCCAGCGCTTCGGGCCGCGTCCAGCTGGGGCATGTGTTCGTCCAGGGTGCTTTCCAGGGTGCGGATCAGGGCGAAGGCCTGGGTCGGCCCCAGGCCGTAGTTTTTTTTCATGGCGGCCAGGGTGCGTTCGTAGGGGCTGGAGCTGAATTCGGGCGCGGCGTTCGGCGCGAGCGCGTTTTCGGGCCTGGATTCCGGCGCGGACTCCGGCGCGGGTTCGGGTGCGGAGCCGGGCTCCGTCGGCTCCGCCGTTTTCGCGTCGCACAGTTCCGCCAGCACCGCCCGCACTTCGTCCACGCGCAGGGGCTTGGTGATGTAGGCGTCCATGCCGATGTCCAGGCAGCGCTGGCGGTCGCGGAGCATGGCGTGGGCGGTCATGGCCACGATGGGCGTGTGGGCGCCCTGGATTTTGCCGCGCAGCTCCGTGACCAGGAAGCTGTCGTCCATGTTGGTCGGGGTGGGCAGGCCTTGCTCGCAGGCGCGGATGACCTGGGTCGCCGTGAAGCCATCCATGACCGGCATCTGCAGGTCCATGAAGATCAGGTCGAAGGAGCGGCGGCCGAGCAGGGTCAGGGCGTCCAGACCGTCGCGGGAATCATGAACCGCGTGTCCCATGTCGCGGAGGAGCAGGTTTGCCAGCTCGCGGTTGGTGGCCACGTCCTCGACGAGCAGGATGTCGAGTTTTCTGCCGGCGCGCCGCGCGGGCCGGGCCGGGGTGGCGGCTTCCTGTTCCAGATGCACGCGCAGGCCGAAAATCCGGGCCAGCAGCCGGAGCAGGTCGTCGTGCAGGACGGGCTTGGTCAGCACGCCCCGAATGCGCGGATGGAGGCTGTCGTAGTCCGTGCCGTCGCCAAGCTGGGTGACGATGACGGTGGGGATTTCGCGCAGCATCCGGCCGGGGGCGAGCAGATCCATGCATTCGGGGGCGGACGCGTCCGGATCGAGGATGGCCAGGTCGGGGCGGGTCGCGGTCGGAAACTCCAGGCAGGAGCCATCCAGGACGTCCAGGCCCCAGAAGTCCAAAAGTTCCACGACATGGGCCCGGACTTGCGGGTTGTTGATGACGATCAGGGCCGAGGCCGCGTGGTCGAAAATCTGGCGGAATTCCGTGTTCCGCGCCTCGATTTTGCCCAGGCGGGCGGTGACGTGGAAGGTGCTGCCCTGCCCCGGCGCGCTCTCCACCCAGATGCTTCCGTTCATGAGCCGGGTCAGCTTCTTGGAAATGGACAGCCCCAGCCCCGTTCCGCCGTAGATGCGGGTCGAGGAGCTGTCGACCTGGGTGAAGTCGTCGAAGATGACCTGCTGCTTTTCGGGCGGGATGCCGATGCCCGTGTCCCGCACCTCGAAATGCAGGACCATGTCGGTCTCGGTTTCCTCGTCGATATGGCAGTGGCAGCAGACATGGCCGGAGGGCGTGAATTTGAGGGCGTTGCCCATCAGGTTGATGAGCACCTGGCGCAACCGCCCAGGGTCGCCGAGCATCTGCCGGGGCAGGTCCGGAGGCATGCGGCAGATCAGGTCCAGGCCCTTCTCGGCGGCGGCCAGGGCCAGGGTGAGGAGGGTTTTTTCGGCCACGTCGCGCGGGCTGAAGGGCCGGTTCTCCAGTTCGAACTGCCCGGCCTCGATCTTGGACAGGTCCAGGACGCCGTTGATCAGGTCCAGAAGCTCCTCGGCCGCGTTCTTGACGATGGTCAGGGAGCGGCGCTGCTCGCGGGTGATGGCCTGGCCGAGGACGATGTCGGTCATGCCCATGATGGCGTTCATGGGCGTGCGGATCTCGTGGCTGACGTTGGCCAGGAAGTCGCTCTTCATCCGGTTGGCCGACTCGGCCTGCTGCTTGGCCGCGTCCAGTTCCTGGACCATCTGGGCCAGGCGGGCGGCGTTTTCCTCTTGGAGTTCCTTGGCCGCGCGCAATTCCTCGGTGTAGCGTTGCAGGGCTTCCCGCTGGGCCCGCTGCTCGTGCACGTCCTCCAGGGCCCAGACAAAGCCCTGGGTCGGATCGCTGGTGTTGACCATGCCGCCGTGGATCTTGAACCAGCGGATCTCGCCGGTCTTGGTTTTCATCCGCACTTCCTGATTCAGGAGCTGCTGGCCCCTGCTCAGGCTGGGATAGTGGGCGAGGCGGAAGCGTTCCGAGGCTTCCGGGCTTTCGTGGAGGACCTCGACGTGCTGGCCGACGATTTCCTCGCGGGCATAGCCGAACATTTCGGCGAAGCGGCCGTTGACCTTGAGCAGGTGGCGGGACGCGGACAGATGCATGATGCCCACGGCGCTGTTCTCGAAGATGGCCTGCATTTCCCTGGCCGTGCGCTCGGACATTTCCTGGGTCCGGATGCGCACGATGGCCCCGCCGGTCTGGGCCGCGATGGTGTTCAGGATGGAGC
>CAYLNA010000359.1:0-2429 GCA_964384665.1 uncultured Desulfovibrionaceae bacterium
GTGAAGGGTTCCGACCTGTGCAACCGCCGCATGGCGAACGTGGGCGAAACCTTGGGCAAACTCGGGATCGAGGTCGAGCGTGTCCGTCAGCTGCAGGTCGCCATCGATGAATATGACAAGGTGCCCCAGATGATTGACGACTTTGTCGATGAAATCACCAAGCTTGGTCCCAACCCGTTCAAGGGATACTAGGAGGAGCTCTATGTCCAAAACAACAAAGATTGAGCCCAATCTGCAGTTCGTCAAGGAGCTGCAGGAGGTTGGCGGCGTTGATCTGAAAAAGTGCTACCAGTGCGCGACGTGCTCCGTGGCCTGCCCCATGTCTCCGGCGGAGAATCCCTATCCGCGCAAGGAAATGGTTTGGGCGCAGTGGGGTCTCAAGGACAAGCTGGTCAACGACATCGACATCTGGCTCTGCCACAACTGCGGCACCTGCTCCGAGCTGTGCCCGCGTGGAGCCAAGCCTGGTGATCTGCTGTCCGCCCTGCGCAACATGACCTACCGCAAGCTCGTTCCACCCTCCATCATCGGCGAGTGGATGAGTTCGCCCAAGCACCTGCCGATCCTGGCCGGAATCCCGGCCGCGATCTTCGCCTTCATCTGGATGATCCGGGCCGCCTTCGTTGGCTTCTTCCCGGTCGGAGAAGACGGCAAGATCGTTTATGGCAACCTGTTCCCCGGTGATTTCACCATCGATCCCCTCTTCGGCCTGGTGGCCATTTTCGTGGCCATCTGCTTCGGGCTGGGGATCAAGAACATGATCGACGGGTTCAAGGCCAATGTCTCCGAGACCTTTGTCATCGGATACAAAAAACCTTCTCTGAAGGATGCCATCATCGACACGGTGAAGTATGACATCCTGCAACACAGCCGCTTCAAGAACTGCGTGGACAGCCCCGCCGACGAGGAACGGGTCAAGGGCCATCAGATCCTGTTTTACGGCTTCGTGGCCTGCGCCATCGTCACGTCCGTCGTGGCCGTGGCCCACTGGGGCGGGAAGGTCATCCATCTGCTGGAGCCCATTGGACACACGCCCATGCCGCTGTGGCACCCGGTCAAGATCCTGGCCAATGTCGGCGCCGTGCTCCTGGTGACCGGTCTGACCCTGCTGACCCGCAGGCGTCTGAATTCGGACACCAAGAAGACCGTGTCCAACTACTATGACTGGTATCTGCTGGGCGTGATCTGGTCCGTGGCCCTGACCGGCATTGGCGCGGAAGTGTTCCGCCTGGCCGGCGTGGCTCCGCTGGCCTTTTTCACCTACTATCTGCATCTGGTCAGCATCTTCATGCTGATCGCGTATCTGCCTTGGTCCAAGCTGGGCCATTTGGTGTACCGGACCACGGCGCTTATCTACGCCCGGTACGTAGGTCGTTTGCCCATCGGCGAAAAGCTCATCGAAGACGATAAAATCTTTGTTATTTAATTAAAGGAGGACCCCATGTCTGAAGCTCGCAAGATTTTTCCCATGGATACGTTTGTCGCCTACCTGAAGGGCGAAGGTAGCGCTTCTGTTGCCGAAATGCTGACCTACATGACCCAGAAGGATCTGGACGCCGATTCCACTCCTTTCGCCGCCGCCCTGGCCAAGGCCTGGCTCTACGAGCAGCATCCCGAGCTGACCAAGATGTCCAAGGGGCAGATGGTCGAACTGGGTCAGTCCGTTTCCGTCGCGCCGATGCCGGTCAAGGCCAAGGCCGAGATCGACGACGTGTTCGCCAAGCTGGCCGATTACAAGGGCCAGATCAACGCCAAGGCCGCCAAGATCGACGAGCTGACCAAGGCCCTGGCCGCCAAGGACGCCGAGATCGCCGCCCTGACCGCCAAGGTTAAGGAATTCGAGGGTCAGAAGAAGGGCGAGGCCGAATCCCTGTTCATCACCACCGAAGCTCGCATCGTTGAGTTCACCGGCAAGCTCGAAGCCCTGCTCAAGGAAGTCGAGGAAGTGAAGAAGACCGGCGTGGTTGTCGCTGGCGTGGCTGGCGTGGCCGCCGCCGCTGGCGCGGCTCCCGCCGCCGAGGCCGCTGGCGCGCCGGCCGAAGCCGCCGCTGGCACCGATTTTGGTTTCTCCGGTGGATCCCAGGATCCGTTCGCTGATTCCAACTGGTAGAATTCGGTTGAGAATCGATTGCAAAGGCTTCTCCGGAAACGGGGGAGCCTTTTTTCATTCTTTGCTTTGGATGCGGAGGGTATGGTGAAATACTGGCTGATGAAGACGGAACCTGGCTGTTTTTCCATCGACGACCTGGCGGCCTTGCCCGAGCAAACCACGTCCTGGGACGGGGTGCGCAATTTTCAGGCCCGCAATTTCATGCGCGATGACATGCGCGTCGGCGACCTCGCGCTGTTCTATCACAGCGTGACCAATCCTGGAGTGGTCGGCATCGCCAGCGTGGCGCGCGAGGCCTATCCGGACCATACGGCTTTCG
>CAYLNA010000360.1:0-2423 GCA_964384665.1 uncultured Desulfovibrionaceae bacterium
TGGTCATGATCATGTCCAAGGGCTTGGTCCGCTCCCTGGAAATGGCGCGCGACGACTATTACGGCCGCCACCGCCTGGCCGATGTATTCTGCGACCTGAAACGCGCGCCCAACGCCCTGGGCCGGGAGCTGGCCAAAATTTCCGGCGTGGCCGTGGTGGAGACCCGCATCAAGGGCGGCCTGACCTTGGATCTGCCTGGCATGCGCGAACCGGCCGACGGCGTCATCCTGTCCCTGCCCGAGGATCGCCCCCAGCGCGTCAACATCCTTCACCTCAAAAGCGGCCGCCTGCCAGAGCCGGGACGGCGGACCGAGGTTGTGGTCAACGACGCCTTCGCCAAAGCCCACGACTTTCTCCCTGGGCACGTCATCCGTGTCATCATGCACGGCGCGCGTCAGGAACTGCGCATCGTCGGTACGGCCCTGTCCCCGGAATTCGTTTACGAGACGCGGCCAGGCCAAACCGTGCCAGACAATCGCGGATTCGGTATTTTCTGGATGAACGAGCGGCCCCTGGCCCAGGCTTTTGGACTGGCCGGAGCCTTCAACAGCGTGGTCGCGATCCTTGCGCCCGGCGGCGACGTCCGCGACGTGAAGAACGATCTGGACCGAATCCTCGCCCCCCACGGCGGACGCGTGGCCCATGACCGCACGGAACACGCCTCGGCCAAGCTCATCGACGACCGCATTACCATGCTGCGCGGCTTCGCCCTGGCCTTTCCGGCCATTTTTCTGGCCATCGCCGCCTTCATGACCAGCGCGGCCCTGACCCGGCTGGTGCGCCTGCAGCGCGAACAGATCGCGCAACTCAAGGCCTTCGGCTATTCCTCCGGGGCCGTGGGCTGGCACTATTTCCAGTTCGCCCTGGCCGCCGTCCTGGCCGCGACCGTCATCGGCTCCGTCATCGGCTTGTGGCTGGGGCGGGAGATGGTCGTCATCTACCGCCGCTTTTTCCAATTCCCGAATCTCGTCTTCCATCCGGACGGAAGCGCCCTGCTCCTGGCCCTGGCCGCCAGCGCCGGCGCGTCGTTTCTCGGCGTGCTCGGAGCCGTGCGCCGGGCCGCGAGCCTGCCTCCGGCCGAGGCCATGCGGCCCGAACCGCCGGCCCAGTTCGGGCCGTCGCTGCTGGAACGCATGGGAGCCATGCGCCTCCTCTCGCCCGTGCCGCGCATGGTTCTGCGCAACCTGGAACGCAAGCCCTGGCAAGCCCTGTTCACCACCCTCGGTCTGGCCCTGGCCACGGCCATTCCCATCGTGCCCGGAGCCATGGGCGATGGCATCGACTATCTCATGGATTTCCAATGGCGCTTGGCCCAGCGTCAGGACGTGACCCTGGGCTTAACCGAGCCAGCCGGGCCCGCGGCCCTGCACGCCCTGGCCCATCTGCCCGGAGTGCGCCACGCCGAGCCCTTCCGGACCGTGCCCGGCCGGATCGTGAACGGGATGCGCCAGCGCCGCGTGGCCATCACCGGTCTGACGCCCCAGGCCAGCCTGAACCGCCTCCTGAACGACCAGGGCCGTCCCGTGTCCATGCCCCGATCCGGCCTGCTCCTGTCCGCCAAGCTGGCCGAAGTTCTGGATCTGCGGCCCGGCGATCCGGTGCGGATCGAGGTCCAGGAAGGCGCGCGACCCCAACTGACGACCGTCGTGACCGGAACCATCACCGATTTCGCCGGGGTCGGGGCCTACATGGACATCCGCGAATTGGGCGCGCTCATGGGCGAGGACCGGACCCTGAGCGGAGCCCACCTGACCCTGGACCCGCTCTGGCGGGACGAATTCCTGGCCCGGACCACGGAAATTCCGGCCATCGCCAGCGTGGTCTCGACCCAGGCCGCCCGCCAGAGCTTCGAGGCGGCCATGGGCAACATGATGAGCGTCGTGCAGAGCGTTTATTTCAGCTTCGCGGTCATCGTCGCCTTTGGCGTGGTCTATAACGGCGCGCGCATCGCCCTTTCGGAACGCGCCCGCGACCTGGCCACCCTGCGCGTGCTCGGCTTTTCCCAGGGCGAAGTGACGCTGATCCTGCTGGCCGAACTGATCGTGCTGACCCTGCTCGCCCTGGGTCCGGGCCTCTTCATCGGCGCGGAATTGGCCAGAGCCCTGGTTTTGGCCGCCAGTACGGAATCCGTGCGCATGCCCCTGGTCCTGACCGGAAGGTCTCAGGCCACGGCCGTGCTCATCGTGCTGGCGTCCTCGCTTGTGTCCTTCGCGGTGGTCGCCCGCCGCGTGCGCCACCTCGACCTCCTCGCGGTATTGAAGGCCAAGGAATGAGTATCTCCTCCGCTCCCGTGTCGTGGCCGCGCCTGGCCCTTTTCCTCCTCGGACTGACCCTGGCCGGCCTCGTCGCCCTGGGCCTGTGGCCCCGGCCCGTGCCCGTGGAAACCGCCGTGGTCCGGGTCGCGCCCCTGAGCGTCAGCGTGA
>CAYLNA010000361.1:0-2421 GCA_964384665.1 uncultured Desulfovibrionaceae bacterium
CCGGTTTCCCCGGTCAGGAGCACGCTGGCCTCGCCCTGGGCGGCCTGGGCGACCTGATCCAGGGCGCGGAGCAGGCTCTGGCTCTGGCCGATGATCCGCTCCCGGTTCAGTCCGCCCTGGATGCTTGGGGCCTGGGCCCGCGCCTCGCGGTAATCCAGGGCGCGCTTCAAGGTCAGGGAGATCTGTTCGATGCTGTAGGTTTTTTCGATGTAGTCCCAGGCTCCGTTGGCGATGGCCAGTTCGGCTCCGGCCGGGTCGCCCTGGCCGGTGACGATGATGACCTCGGGCCGGGACGGCCGGGTCGCGAGTTCCCCCAGGATGGACAGGCCGTTGCCGTCGGGCAGGCGGACATCGAGAAAGACGACGTCGAAGGCCCGGGCCTGGGTCTGGGCGCGGCCGGCGGTCAGGGTGCCGACGCTAGAGGCCTCGCAGCCCATGCGCTGCACCGTACGGGTTAGAACGTGGCGCATGGACTCGTCGTCATCAATGATCAGGATCGTGGGCATGGCGCTCCGGGCTCGCGGAATTGGCGGCGTTTCGCGTCGAGCAGTCCGCGCACGCCGTGGCAGATTTCCGCCGAATCGAAGGGTTTGCGGAAGAAGGCCGCCACTCCGGTTTCTTCCAGGTTTTGGGGCACGTGGTGGGGCAGGCCGTCGTCCTCGAAGCCGCTGCACAGGACGAACGGCAGGTTGGGGCGCAGCTTGCGGATTTCGGCCATGAGTTCCGCGCCGGTCATGCGGGGCATGAGCTGATCGGTGAAGACCAGATCGAAGCGGTCGGGATCGTCCAGAAAAACCGCGAGGGCCTCGACCCCGTCGGCGCGGGCGCTGACCGTGTAGCCCAGGCGGGTGAAAAGCTTGCCCAGGGACGCGCGCAGGTCGTCGTCGTCATCGACCAGCAGCAGGGTTTCGCTGCCGCCCGGCAGGTCCTGGTGGCGGTCCTCGGTCAGCTCTTCCTCGGTCCTCCTGGCGCAGGGCAACAGGACGTGAAAGGTCGAGCCCTGGCCCGGCCTGCTGGCCACGGTGATGGCCCCGCCGTGCATGGTCACGATGCTCTGGGTCATGGACAGGCCCAGGCCCGTGCCGCCGGAGCGTTTGCGCGAGGTGAAAAAGGGCTCGAAGATCCGCTTCTGCACGGCCGGGCTCATGCCCGCGCCGTTGTCCTGGACCGAGAGCCGGGCGTGGAGGCCGGCCCGCAGGGCCATGGTCTGGGCCTCGATGGCGTCGAGGTCGATGATGTCGAGGCGCACCGTCAGCACGCCCTTGCGGCCGCGCATGGCCTGCTCGGCGTTGGTGCACAGGTTCATGATGACCTGGAGCAGCTGGTCCGGATCGGCCGTGACCCAGATGCTTCCGGTCCGGATCCGGCGGCGGATCTCGACGTTGGCCGGGATGATGGTCTGCACGAAGTCCATGCATTCCTCGGCGATGCGGGCCAGATTCACGGTCCGGCGCGGGGCGTCGGCCGTGCTGCTGAAGCGTTTGATGCGCCGGACCAGATTCTTGCCGCGCTGGGCGGCCCTGGCGATCTGGCGCAGGTCCTCGTGCAGGGGCTGGGAGGCCGGCAGGTCGAGCATGGCCAGCTCGGCGCAGGACGAGATGGCTCCGAGCACATTGCTGAAATCATGGGCGATGCCGCCGGCGAAGATACCGATGGCCTCCATCTTCTGGGCCTGCATCAGTTCGCGTTCCAGCTGCCGCCAGGGCTTGAGGATGGACCGGGCCATGAACAGGCTGACCGGCAGGACGACAAACAGCAGAACCACGAGCACGCCCGAGCCCACGGTCAGGACGGCCTGACTGTGGATCTTGGCGAAGATGCCCGCGAAGCGCTGCTGTTCGCGCTCGATGTCGTCGATATACAGGCCCGAGGCCAGCCAGATGTCGGTGTCCGGGATGAGGTGGGCGTAGACCAGCTTGGTCCGGCGCTCTTTTTCGCCCGGTTTGTAGAAATTGTATTCGACGAACCCGCCTCCGGCCACGGCCTTGTCCGTCAGCTCGCGGATGTATTTCCGCCCGGCGTCGTCCTCGATGTCCAAGCGGGCCTGGCCCTGGAATTCATGAAAATAGGGATGAGCGACGTTCACGCCGCGCGTGTCGTAGGCGAAGAAATAGCCGCTGTTCTCGTAGCGGGCCGCGTCCAGTATGCGGCGCAGCAACGCGCGCGGGTCCTCGTCCGGCGCGCGGGCCGCAAGCACCTGACCCAGGGCTCCGCACATGGACTGCACCGCCGCGATCAGGGTGTTTCGTCGGTCCTCGAGCATCATGCTCCGGCCTACATCCTGGGTTTCGAGCAGGGATTTGTTGATGTGGTGGGTGTAGACGATGCAGATGGCGGCGGCGAACAGGATCAGGAAGACCAGCAGCACGGCGATGCGGCTGATGATGGAGGAGCTGAGCAGGGGACGGTAGGTGCGCAGGT
>CAYLNA010000362.1:0-2400 GCA_964384665.1 uncultured Desulfovibrionaceae bacterium
CCAGGCCCCACCGCCGCGCCGCCGGAAGCACGCGCCGATCAGCCCGAACCGCGCCCCGTCGCCGCCACGCCGCCAAACACGCCGACACCGGCGCCGCCAGTTCCGCCCAAGCCGCCCCGGCCCCAAAAGACCAGGACCGCGCCCGCGGTCACCGCAGGTCCGCCGCCCCGGCCACGGCCGGAGCCCACGTCGGCCCCGACCACCCTTCCGTCAGCGCCACTGGAAGCGCCAGCCGCTCCGGCGGTCGGACCAGCCCCGACGTCCGCGACCGGCTCCGGTCCGGCCGCCGCGCCAGGCCAAGGCCACGCTGAGCCCCAGGACGGGGCCGGTGCCGGAAGCGAGGCATCCCCGGCCCCGGGAGGCGGGGGAAAAACGGGCGGCGGAGAGGCGACCTTCACCTTCGGCGACCCCAACGGTCCGGGCATCGCCCGCCTGGTCTGGCCCGAGTATCCGCGCGAGGCCCGCCGCCTGGGCAAGGAAGGTCAGGTGATCCTAAAGCTCGCCCTCGACGCCTCCGGCGCGGTCGATGGCGTCGAAATCCTGCGGACCGCCGGTTTCGGCATGGATGAGGCCGCCCGCGAGGCCGCGCTCCGCTCCCGCTTCCGCCCCGCCACCCTGAACGGCCGCCCCGTGGCCTGCCAAGCCATCCTGCCCCTGCATTTTCAGCTCAAATAACCCGCCCGCCATTTCATTTTGTAATCCGCCTCGTTCATTCTGTAATCCAGAGGCGGACCTCGTCCGACGCGCCGCACGCAACACACTGCTATAACTCTCTTTTTTCAAGAGCCGTCTGGCATGACCCATGCTTTGACCAAAGTGTCGATATCTCACGACTCGTGGAGGCGAACATGGCAATGAGTGACCTGATCGGTTTGGTGATCGCGGCGGGACTGTTCGTGTACCTGTTGGTCGCGCTGTTCTATCCAGAAAAATTCTAGCCCGGAAATCCGGCGCCATGGAGCACATCCATGCTTGTAGGCGACTCTATCCAACTCGGACTGTTTCTCGGCGTCCTGGCCGTGCTCTGTCCGGTCCTGGGGCTGTTCATCCACCGCGTTTTGGCGGGTGAACGGACCTGGCTGCATCCCCTGTTCGGTCCCCTGGAGCGGGCGCTCTACGCCCTGGCCGGCGTGGATCCGGAGCGGGACCAGTCCTGGCGGCGGTATGCCCTGTGCCTGGCCGGATTTTCCCTGGCCGGCTTCGGGCTGACCTTCGCCATTCTGCTGCTGCAGGACCGTTTGCCCCTCAATCCTTCGGGCCTGCCGGCCTTGCCCTGGGACCTGGCCCTGAACACGGCCGTGAGTTTCGTGACCAACACCAACTGGCAGGCCTACAGCGGCGAGACGACCATGAACATGTTCTCGCAGATGGTCGGACTGACCTACCAGAACTTCGTTTCCGCCGCCGTGGGCATGGCCGTGGCCATGGCCGTGATCCGGGGCATCGCCCGCAAGGAAGCGCCCGGCATCGGCAATTTTTGGACGGATCTGGTCCGCTCCACGCTGTACGTGCTCCTGCCGCTGAGTTTCGTGCTGGCCGTGTTGCTGATCGGCCAGGGCGTGGTCCAGACGTTCACCGCCAGCGTGCGGGCGACCACGCTGGAGGGAGGCGCGCAGGTTCTGGCCTTGGGGCCGGCCGCGTCCCAGGTGTCCATCAAGATGCTCGGGGTCAATGGCGGCGGATTTTTTAACGCCAACGCCGCCCATCCCTTCGAAAACCCCACGGCGTGGTCCAATTTTGTCCAGATGCTGAGTATTTTTCTGGCACCCGGCGCCCTGGTCTTCACCCTGGGCGAGGCCGTCGGACGCCGTCGCCATGCCTGGACCGTGTGGCTGGTCATGGCCGTCTTTTTCGTGTCCGCCGCCCTGTGGACCGCGCATTTCGAGAGCCAGGGCACGCCGACCCTGCACGCCCTGGCCGGCGCGGACGCCCCCAACATGGAAGGCAAGGAAACGCGCTTCGGCGTTTTCGCCTCGGCCCTGTTCGCCACGGCGACCACCGACGCCTCCTGCGGCGCGGTCAACGCCATGCACGACAGCTTCACGCCCCTGGGCGGCCTGGCCACCCTGGTCAACATGCAGCTGGGCGAGGTCGTTTTCGGCGGCGTCGGCTCCGGACTGTACGGCATGGTCCTCTTCATCCTGCTCACGGTCTTCCTGGCCGGACTCATGGTCGGCCGCACGCCGGACTACCTGGGCAAGCGGGTGGAAGGCCGGGAGATCACCTGGGCCGTGGCGGCCCTGCTCATGTCCGCCCTGCCCCTGCTGGGCTGCACCGCCCTGGCCGCCATCCTCTGGGGACAGGGCGCCCTGGGCAATGCCGGAGCGCACGGATTCTCGGAGCTGCTCTACGCCTACACCTCGGCGGCCCAGAACAACGGCAGCGCCTTTGGCGGCCTGG
>CAYLNA010000363.1:0-2397 GCA_964384665.1 uncultured Desulfovibrionaceae bacterium
AGGAGAAGGAATCGGTCTTGGTGTTCATGGGCAGGGCAGTTGCCCGTGGACGTGCGGGTTTGTCAAGCGATAATCGATCCTGGTAGACGCTCGGAGGCTGACTGGAGCTTCCGGAGCTACGCTCACAGCTCGACCTGGCTGCCCAATTCGACGACCCGATCCGGCGGGATCATGAAGAAGGACGTGGCGTTCCAGGCATTGCGGGACATGAAGGCGAAGAGTGTTTTGCGCCAGTGGACCATGGTCGAGTCCCCGGTTGGCAGGATGGTTTCGCGCCCCAGGAAGAACGAGGTGGAATAGACGTCCACCGGAAGCCCCTTGCCGTTGAGGATCTCCAGGATATCCGGGACATTGGGCGACTCCATGTAGCCGTAGTTGGCCACGGCGCGGTGGAAGCCCAGGCCCAGGTCTTCCAGAAGCACGCGCTCGGCGCGCGGCACGACCGGGGTTTGCGCGGCCCGGATGGACAGGAACAGAACGCGTTCGTGCAGGGCCTCGATGTGCTTGAAATGGTGCAGCAGGGTGGGTGGCACGCCTTCGGGTGAAATGGTCATGAACACGGCCGTGCCGTTGACGCGTTGGGGATTGTACCCGGCCAGGTCGCGCAGGAACACGTCCACCGGAATGCGCATGTGGCTGTAATAACGGGCCAGGATGGCCCGGCCGGTGCGCCACGTGGTCATGAGCAAAAGAACGCCCAGGGCCAGACTCAGCGTGAACCAGCCGCCGTCGACGATTTTCAGCAGATTGGCCGACAGAAAGCTCAGGTCGAAGAATAGGAACAAGGCCACCAGGGGCGCGGCCTTGACCAGGGACCATTTCCACTTGCGGCGCAGGACCTCGAAATAGAGGATGGAGGTGATGGCCATGGTCGCGGTGACGGCGATGCCGTAAGCCGCCGCCAGGCGGCTCGATTCCTGGAAGGCCAGGACCAGCCCGATGCAGGCGATCATGAGCAGGGTGTTGACGGTCGGCAGGTAGATTTGGCCAATGGCGTGGCTCGACGTGTGTACGATGCGCATGCGCGGCGTGAATCCGAGCTGCATGGCCTGTTGTGTCAAGGAGTAGACCCCGGAGATCATGGCCTGGGAGGCGATGATGGTGGCCATGGTGGCCAGAGCGACCATGGGATAGATCATGGATTGCGGCACCAGCGCATAGAACGGAGCGACGGCTTTGTCCGGATTGGCCAGGAGCAGGGCGCCCTGGCCGAAATAATTGAGCAACAGTCCTGGGAGCACGATGCCGTACCAGGAGCGGCGGATGGGCGTCACTCCGAAATGTCCCATGTCGGCATAGAGCGCCTCGCCGCCGGTGATGCACAGAACCACGGAACCAAGGACGACGATGCCGTGCAGGTGGTTGATGGCGAAGAAGCGGACCGCTCGCGCCGGGTTCAGGGCGGCCAGGATGCCGGGCTCGTTGATGATCTCGGCCAAGCCGAGACCGCCGATGATGACGAACCAGACGACCATGACCGGCCCGAACACGCGACCGATGGCGGCTGTCCCATATTTCTGGAAAAGAAAAAGGGACACGAGCACGAGACAGGTCAGGGGGACGACATAATCGCCGGCCGCAGTGGTGGCCACGTCCAGACCTTCGATGGCCGAGAGCACGGAAATGGCGGGGGTAATGACCCCGTCTCCGTAGAGGAGGGCCGCGCCAAAGGCGGCCATGAGGACAAGAGTCTTCCTGCGTTTGCCGGATTCGCCCTGGCCGGCGTGCAGCATGGCCAGGAGGGCGAAGATGCCGCCTTCGCCGTTGTTGTCGGCGCGCATGATGAAGGCCACGTATTTGAGGCTGACCACGATCAACAGGGACCAGAACACCATGGACAGCACGCCCAGGACATTGTCCGGGGTGACGGCCACGGCGTGCAGGCCGTGGAAACATTCCTTGATGGTGTAGAGGGGGCTGGTGCCGATATCGCCGAAGACGATGCCGAGGGCGGCCAGGGTCAGGGCCGTGACGCCATTGCTGGCGCTGTGCGCGGGCGAGGACGCAGTGGAAGCGGACATGAAGACCTCCGAAATGGACGCGTGATGACATGGGGGAATGCCTCCGCGCGTTCCTGTGGAGGTCTCCCTTCGATGTTTACGAGGTTAGCTGCCGGGCTCGGGCCGAAAGGTGCCCTACGCGTGCGCGATACGCCCCAAAAGTGGGTCCCCCGCTCCCGTCACCATGACGGGACTCAACAAATTTCGGGCATCAAATAGCTTTGAGCGGAATGACCGTCAATGCAGGGCTACAGGGTTTCGTCGCTGGCGCTTCGTGTCCGACGCGCCAGGGGCGGTTGACCTGTTTCCGAAATTACGGAAGCATTCAGCTTCCACTTCCTTTTTCAACGCAGCAAGGGCGGTTCATGGTCGGACTTCTGGAGATTCGGGATTCGGT
>CAYLNA010000364.1:0-2377 GCA_964384665.1 uncultured Desulfovibrionaceae bacterium
TGGGGCGTTTTCCCCTGCCGCGCGGTTCGTTGTTCGAGGGGGAAGGGTTTTGCGCCTGGCATTCGCGCTGGCAGGCCCGCCTGGCCCGGCAGCGCCAGACTGTGGAGGAAGCGCGCCAACTCATGATGACCCGCAATCCGGCCGTCATTCCCCGCAACCATCGCGTGGAAGAGGCCCTGGCCGCCGCCGGAAACGGCGACATGGCCATGCTGGAACGCCTTCTGGCCGCAGTGGCGCATCCGTTTGACGACGATCCGGGCCACGCGGTTTTTGTCGATCCCCCAGCGCCTTCGGACACGCCCTACCGGACCTTTTGCGGAACGTGACCCTGGCGTTGATCTGACTCACAAACACCAAGCGGCGGTTCGTCCGGGAACGAACCGCCGCTAGGTGTTTGTGATGCTTCGAAAGAATCAGATCATCCCGATCCGCCTGAAGGCCTTGGCCGCGAACAGTCCGCCCACGGCGCCGCCCACGGCCTGGATCAGGTTGGCCGGAATTTCGGCCACGGCCCCTTGCAGGCCGATATTGGGCATGAGGGTTTCGCCGAGGAAATAGGCTCCGGCCATGGCCAGACCGCCCACGCCCAGGACGATGTACTGGAGCGATCCGGTCTTGGTTGCGGCGAACGCGGCCAGGGCCCCCTCGGCTCCCTTGGCGACGAGGGTTAGCGGGGCGAAGACTGCGAACCCGCCGAAGACGTCGGCCAAGGCCGATCCGATTCCGGCCGCGCCAAAGGCCCAGGCAATGCCCTGGCGCGGGTTCATGAAGCCAAGCACCAGCCCGCCAAAGACCACGGCCACGTCGCCGACGTTGAAATAGCCCCGGCTGGGCAGGGGGATGCGCACGAACAGGGTGATCAGGCAGGCCAGGGCAACGATGGACAGGGCGGCGATGCGGATATTTTTCATCGAGTCTTCCTTAGGCATGAGGTTCTGTGGGCAAGAAGGGCCTGGGTTTTCTCGGTTTCCCGGTACAGGCTGATATAGGTGGCGATGATGACCCCGCCCAGCCGGTGCAGTTTGCCCCAGCGGCGGCCGTCGAAATGCGGGCAGAGGTCCATGAAAAAGCGGTGCCGACCGAGCAGGGGCGCGCCTTTTTCCATCACCGCCTTCAAGACGACGCATCCGTGCTTGAGTCCGGTCGGCAGGGGCAGGGCGATGATGTCGCGGAACGTGACGGCGTGCAGGGTCAGTTTCACGGCCAGAAAGGAGTTGGGAAAAACAAGGGCCTTGAGCAGCGAATCCCGCATCCAGTCCGCGCGGCCCAGGAGTTCGAGCCATTGGAACAGGGCGCCGAAGCCCAGCAGCGAGAGCACGAAGGGCAGGACAAAGCCGATGGTCCGCGCCGCGCCGCGCGGTCCATCGGTCCAGGCGGCGAGCGCCAACAGCAGGCCGAGGAGGCCGGCCTGGACAAGAACGTCCGCGTACCACGGTCCAAAGACGAAAAGCCCGAAATAGAGGCCCAGGGTCAGGAACAGGCCCGCGATTTTGGCGACTACCATGCCGTCTCCAGACGGAGCGTCACATCCGGGCCGCCGGCGTCCCGCTCCAGGACGAGCCGGAATCCATGGTCCAGTCCGTGGCGATTCTCTTGTCCCAGGTGAGAGACCGTGACGAGCCAGGAGAACGCGTTCAGATTCAGGGTCGCCATCTGGTCCGGGCTCGGATATTTGTCGAATTCATCGAGGATGATCGTGTCGCGGCAGGCGCTGGCCTCGATCCAGGCCCGGGCCAGGTCCGCAAGCCCCGTGGGGACGTCATGGCCGAGCAGGGCCAGGGTCGCGGCCATGGTCGTCCGTTGCAGGTCCATGTCCTGGGCCAGGTAGAGGATGCGGTGCGTGGCGCGGATGCCCGGAATGAGCACATGTTCCAGAAAAGTGCTCTTGCCCGCGCCGTTTTCGCCGGTCAGGATCAGGCAGGACCGTCGGGGCAGGGTCAGGGGCGCGGCGAGATGGTAACACAATCCGGCCTGGGCCGCGACATGTTCTCCGGCGGGCAGTTCAAGCACGGAGGGCATGGGGTCCACTGGGCGTGAGGGTGAAGAGCGCGGCCCGGGGGAGGTTGGCGGCGAAGAGCCGCGACAGGACGTCGCGGTTGCGGGCGGACAGGGTTTCCAGAACCCGCACCAGCAGGATGGGCCGGGGCGAGGGCGGAAGCAGGCGCATGAGGAGCAGGCAGCACAGGATGGCCTGTTCGCCGCCGGAGTAGGAATCCAGCCTGCGGCGCGGGCGCGGGATCAGTCCAAAGGCGCGGGCGTCGTCGACAAGGCGTGGAAAAACATCGGCGTCTCCGCCCAGGACCAGGATTTCGTCTTCCAAGGTGGCGCAGACAAAGAGATTGTGGGTGTCGATGACGCAGAAGTCGGCCCAGAAAGA
>CAYLNA010000365.1:0-2376 GCA_964384665.1 uncultured Desulfovibrionaceae bacterium
TCGTGTCTTCGAGCAGAAACACGCTTTTACAGCTGGGGCAGGTATAGTGCAGCTGGTCAATGGGATAGCGGGCCTTGCAGCCGAGGCAGACATACTCCAGCTCGCCGCGATAGGAGGGAAATTGCGAAACTGACATGAGTTACTCCAAACAGTTTAGGCCAGCGCACTGTCGAGCACTGCGCCCGCGAAAAGAAGAACCGCCACGAATCCGTTCAGCGTGAAAAAGGCGAGATTGACCCGGCTCAGGTCAGTGGCGGAAATCAGCCGATGTTCATACAGCAGAATGGCGACCACGCCCGCGCAGAACCCGGCGTAAATCACCCCGGCTCCGGCGGCCCAGCCAGCCAGCAGAAAGAAGATACCGGTCACGGCATGACTGAAGGTGGACAAGGCCAGGGCCGTGGGCACGCCCATGCGGGCGGGAAGAGAATGCAGCCCATGGCGGCGGTCGAAATCCTCGTCCTGGCAGGCATAGAGAATATCGAACCCTCCGACCCACAGCATCACGCCCAGCGCCAGCAGGACAGGAGCTATGGCGACGTGCGGGGTCACCGCCAGCCACCCGGCCAAAGGAGCCAAGCCCAGCACCGAGCCCAGGAAGAAATGACACAGGAAGGTGAAGCGTTTGGTCAGGCTATACAGGGCCGACCACAGCAGCGCGACGGGCGAGAGCGCGAGACAGAGCGGATTCAAGCCCCAGCAGGCCCCCACGAAAACCGCCGCGCAGACGGCGACGAAAACCACGGTCTGCCTGACCGACACTTCGCCGGTGACCAGGGGCCGAGTCCGCGTGCGCGGATTTTCCGCGTCAAAACGCAGATCCAGCAGGCGGTTCATGGCCATGGCGAAGGATCGTACCGCGACCATGGCCAGGGTCAGGAAGCCGAAAACACGGCCCTCGGGCCAGCCGCCGGCCGCCCACAGCATGCCGAGATAGGCGAAAGGCAAAGCGAAAATCGAATGCTCGATCTTCACCATGCGGGCCAGCAACACCGTTGTCGTCCAGATCGAGCGCACGGCGGTCACCTCAACCCACGACAACTTTCACGAAACGCTTCTTGCCAACCTTGAGCACGTATTCCCCGGAGGCGAAGGCAAACGCGAAGTCCTCTTCCTTGCGGCCGTCAATGGACACGGCGGCCTGCTTGCACATCCGGCGCGCATCGCCCTTGGACGGGCAAACGCCGCTCGCGCTCAACACGTCGACCAGGGTTGCTCCAACCGAGGCGGGGAAGACCTGAATATCCTCCGGAATCCCCTGCTTGGCGAACACGGCGTTAAAACCCTCGCGCGCGGCCAGGGCGGCGGGGGCATCGTGAAAGCGGGTCACTATTTCCTCGGCCAGGTCCTCCTTCACGGTCTTGGGATGCAGGTCGCCGCTCGCCACCCGCCTCCTCAGATCGGCGATCTCGGCCAGCGTCTTGTCGGACAGCAACTCGAAGTAGCGCCACATGAGTTCATCGGAAATGGACATCAGCTTGCCGAACATATCGGCCGGAGTCTCGTCGATGCCAATATAATTCCCCAGGGACTTGCTCATCTTCTGCACGCCGTCCAATCCTTCCAGGATGGGCATGGTCAGCACGACCTGCGAGGCCTGGCCGTGTTCGCGCTGGAGATGGCGTCCCATGAGCAGATTAAACTTCTGGTCCGTGCCGCCCAGTTCGACGTCCGCCCGCAAGGCCACGGAATCATAGCCCTGGACCAGGGGATAGAGAAATTCGTGGATGGAAATAGGCTGATTGCCCTTGAATCGTTTCTCGAAATCATCACGCTCCAGCATGCGGGCCACTGTGTAACGCGAACACAAAGACACGAAATCGGCTGCGGAAAACTGATCCATCCAGGTCGAATTGAAGGCTATTTCCGTTTTTTCCCGATCAAGGATCTTGAAAATCTGCGCCTTGTAGGTTTCCGCGTTCCGCAGCACCTGCTCGCGCGTCAGCGGCTTTCTGGTCTCGGATTTGCCACTCGGATCGCCGATCATGCCCGTGAAATCGCCGATCAAAAAAATAACCTGATGCCCGAGGTCCTGAAAATGCTTGAGTTTCTGGATAAGCACCGTGTGCCCAAGGTGCAGATCCGGGGCGGTCGGATCGAAGCCGGCCTTGACCCGCAGCGGCTCTCCCTTGCGCAGCTTGGCCACGAGTTCTTCTTCATTGATGATTTCCATGCTCCCACGCCGGATCTGCTCAAGCTGACGCGCCAAGTCCTGATCTGTCATACGTCCATCCGTTCGTTTGCTACTGTGTATTTCCATGCCGTGATGCTCCGGCATTGTCCTTCGTCCACCTCGACCAGCACGCCGTTGAGCATGCATTCGCCCTGGGCCAATGCAAACCGCTGCGGGCGACAGGACCGAAATCTGTTCAAAAT
>CAYLNA010000366.1:0-2376 GCA_964384665.1 uncultured Desulfovibrionaceae bacterium
TTGGCCTCGGTATTGACCAGGTCCCAGTGCAGGGCCGAGTCATTGAAGCCCAGGTCCTGCTTGCGTTCCGGAGTCAGTTCGGCCGGGTCGCCGGCGTAGGTGTCGGCGTAGGACGCGCCCACGGCCACGTGGCAGTTGCCGTGTGCGCCGCCGAAGTTTTCGTCGAACAGGGTGTGGGCCATGAAGGCGTTGATGCGCGAGAAGCGCTTGTCGGTCAGGGAAAATTCGCCCAGTTGGCAGGCGCCGGGGTCCATTTCCAGCTGGGAGCGGACAAAGTCCGCGCCCTGGTCAGCTTTGACCACCGTGGCCCGGCCCTGGTGGAATTCCAGGGTCACGCCGCTGACCAGATTGCCGTTGCGGTAGGATGGCTGGTCGGCGTGGTAGATGCCTTCGGTCAGGCGGAAGTCCGGCGAGAGGAAGAGTTCGAAGCTGGGGATGTTGTGCCCGGACACGCCGATCCAGCGCCTGGACTGGCCGGGATGGACGCGCAGGTCCGTGCCGGCGGAGCGGACATGATAGTGGTCCACGTCCATGGCGTTGAGCCACGCCTTGACCCCTTCGGCCTCGCGGAAAATATTCTCCCAGGTCGCGGCCGGATCGGCGTCGTCCAGATAGGCCGCGCGCACGATCTGGGCCGCGTAGTCGGCCTCGCTCAAGCCCGCGTTCTTGGCCAGGGCGGGCGTGGGCATGAGGCACAGGGTCCAGCCGAAGCGGCGCTCGGCTTCGCGCCGATCCAGAATATCGCGCAGGTATTTGCGGGCCAGAGCGGCGGTGGCGATCTTGGTCGGCGGGGTATCCTTGAGGTGCGTGATGGAGTCCGGAGCCAGCAGCGAAATCAGGCCGTCCAGACGTTCATAGAGTTCCCGGTCTCCGGGTACGACAAAGGACAGCTGGTCCTGCTCGGCTCCGGTGTAATAGCCTTTTTCGAGCTGGCTTGGCGGGGTGATACGCACCACGGGGTTGAGGCCCTTGGCCAGGAGCAGGGCCTGGACCTTTTCGGCCAGATTCAGGGCGGCCATGTCCGTGCGCACGAGCACGATGTCGCCGGGAGCAAAGGGAGTGACCCTGGCCTTTTGCATGCCCCAGAACAGGACCTGGGCGTATTTTTCGAGCTGGATGTCGGTCAGCATGGTTCTCCTTGGATGGCGGCGCAGCCCAGCAGACTGGCCAGCCGCGTTATTTCCGGTTCGGTGAAAAGGATGTCGTCCAGGGGCGGCAGGGCGTTGGCCGCCCGCCACGCTTGGTGCAGGGCATGGTAATTGGCGCTCAGGGCCTGGGCCGGATCAAGGCTAAGCGCTTGGGCCGAGGCCGCGATACCCTCGGGCGTGCCCTCGATTTCCAGAAAATGGCCAAAAGGCAGGATGTCGAGAAAGGCGCGGGCCGGCCCCAGATCCCACACGGCCCGGAATTTTTCGTAGCGCAGGCGCGGAGCATAGCCCAGGCCGCGCAGGATCAGCTCCATTTGAGCGAAGGAGGCCACCGGGCATTCGAGTTCGCGCATGGTCTTGATGCCGGCGGGCGCGGGATCGGTCAGGGGTTCCTTGAAGGTCAGGATCGCGCCGTCGGCCTGCCTGAGGCGGAGCAGCTTGCGCGCGCCGAACAGCTCGCCGTCACGATCATAGACCGTATTGGTTTCGAAATGCCAGGGCCGCCGCGTCCGCCCCATGGCCGCGAGGCGGGGAACCAGGGCCAGGCAGTCGGCTAGGCGGAATTTGGATTCCCGCTCCGTGCTCATGGCCAGAACACCGCCAGGACGATGGGGGCCAGGGCCAGACGGTACCAGGCGAAGGAGCGCAGGGTCAGACGGCCCAGAAGCTGAATGAAGATCTTTACGGCGGCCCAGGCCGAGACAAAGGACACCAGGAAGCCCACGGCCAGGACCGCGAGGTCGTCGGCGCTGAACAGCGTCCAGCTTTTGAGCAGGTCGTAACCCGTGGCAGCGAACATGAGGGGCACGGCCGCGATGAAGGAGTATTCGGCCGCCACCTTGCGTTCGCTCCCCAAAATCATGCCGCCCATGATGGTCGCGGCCGAGCGCGAGAACCCCGGCCACAGGGACAGGCATTGAAAACACCCGATGCCCAGGGCCAAGCCCGGCGTGATGGAGTCCAGACTGTGCACTGTGCTCCGTCTGGTTCGGTTTTCCACCATGAGGATGGCCACGGCGCCCACGGCCAGGGCTGCGGCCACGGTGATGGGCGAGAAGAGATGGGTCTTGATGAAGGAATGGGCGAAAAGTCCCAGCAGGGCCGCCGGCAGCGAGGTCAGGAAAAGCAGGAACAGCCCGCGCAGGCCGCTGAACCGACGCCGGGTGGGTCGGATCAGGCCCCAGAAGGTCGGCCAATACAGCGCGACCACGGCCAGGATGGCCCCGAG
>CAYLNA010000367.1:0-2351 GCA_964384665.1 uncultured Desulfovibrionaceae bacterium
CGACCCGGACGTGATCCTGCTCGACATCATCATGCCCGGCATGGACGGCTTCGCCGTGTGCCGCAAACTCAAGGAAGACCCCTGGCTGCGGATCATCCCCGTGGTCTTCCTGACCGCGCTCAAGACCGACCGCGAGAACCGCATCAAGGCCATCGAGGCGGGGGCCGAGGGTTTCCTGTCCAAGCCCATCGAATCCACGGAACTGACCGTGCAGATCCGGGCCATGGTCAAGATCAAGGCCGCGAGCGTGGCCCAGCGCGAGGAAAAAGACCGCCTGGCGGCCCTGGTCGCCGCGCGGACCCGCGAATTGGAAGACGCCATGCACCAGGCCCAGGCCGCGAGCAAAGCCAAGAGCGAATTCCTGGCCAACATGAGTCACGAGATCCGCACGCCCCTGAACGGCATGCTCGGCATGCTCCAGATCCTCCAGGACACAAATCTGGACCAGGAACAGCGGGAGTTCGTGGACACGGCCATTTCCTCGGGCCAGCGCCTGACCCGGCTCCTTTCGGACATTCTCGACCTGTCCAAGATCGAGGCCGGGAAACTGACCCTGCACGAGGGAGAATTCGAGCCGCGCGAGGTCCGTCAGGCCATCGTCGATCTGCTTTTCCTGGCCTCCAAGGAGAATGGCCTGCGCCTGACCTTCTGCATCGACGACACTGTTCCGGCCAAACTCATCGGCGATGAAACCCGGCTGGTGCAGATTCTCTTCAACCTGGTCGGCAACGCCATCAAGTTCACGCGCGAGGGCGCGGTCGAAGTCCGCGTGTCCCTCCTGACCCGTTCACGCGGGAAGGCGCGGCTTTTGTTCCAGATCACGGACACGGGCGTGGGCATTCCCGACGACAGGCTCCTGGACATCTTCGACCCCTTCACCCAGGTCGAGACCTCCTACACCCGCTCCTATCAGGGCGCGGGCCTGGGCCTGTCCATCGTCCGCCGCCTGCTCCGACTCATGGACGGCAGCATGAGCGTGGACAGCGTCATGGGCGAGGGCACTTCGATCTATCTGGCCCTACCCTTCGGCCTGACCGGCGCGGAAGATTCCGAACCCGAGAACGGGCCGGAAACGGAGGGCGCGTGCTCGTGCCTGCGCATCCTTCTGGCCGAGGACGACGAGGTCAATCTGCTGTCCGGAAAATGTCTGCTGGAAAAACTGGGGCATCGGGTCGTCACGGCCCGCGACGGCCAGGAAGCCCTGACCCACCTCCGCGAGCAGGACCTGGACCTTATCTTCATGGACATCCAGATGCCTGTCCTGGACGGGATCGAGGCCGCGCGGCGCATCCGCACGGATCAAAACTTCCAGGACAAGGCGGACATTCCCATCGTGGCCATGACCGCCTACGCCATGACCGGGGACAGGGAAAAATTCCTGGCCGCCGGCATGGACGACCACCTCGCCAAGCCCGCCGGCGTGAACGCCCTGCGCCGGACCATCGACCGCATCATGCGCCGCTAGTCATCCCCGCTCCGCGCGGGAGCGCGCGACCCGATCCATGACCTCCCGCAGTTCGCGCAGTTGGGCCGGCTTGGCGATGTATCCGTCCATGCCGGCCTCCAGAAAGCGCTCCCGATCCCCGGTCATGGCGTAGGCGGTCATGGCCACGATGGGGATGGAGGCCGTGGGTCCGCTCCAGGAGCGGATGATCCGGGTCGCCTCCAGACCGTCCAGGACCGGCATCTGCACGTCCATGAGCACGAGGTCGAAGTCCTCGCTCCGCAGCAGGTCCAGGGCCTCGGCCCCGTCCTTGGCCAGCACCGCGCGGTCCCCGCATTTGGCCAGGACGCGGGCCAGATACAAGGCGTTGACCGCGTCATCCTCGACCACCAGGACCTTGCGCGGGAGAAGGGGACAAGAAGGCGCGTCCGCTTCGGCGGAACGCCTCGAAGCGGGACTGGCCTCGGGCCGAAACGGCAGGGACACGAAAAAGCGCGCGCCCTGGCCGACCGTGCTTTCCACCGAGATCTCGCCGCCCATCAAATCGACCAGCCGCCGCACGATGGCCAGCCCCAAGCCAGCCCCCTGATGCTTGCGCACGTAGGATGTCTCGCCCTGCACAAAGGGCGTGAACAGCTCGGCCATGGAGTCCTCGGGGATGCCGGCCCCGCTGTCCTCGACCAGAAACAAAATCCGGATCAGACCCGAAGTCTTTTGGCGCGGAACGCTGGCCTCGACGCGCACGAAACCGGAGTTCGTGAACTTGATGGCGTTGCCGACCAGGTTGAACAGAATCTGGCGCAGCCGCGATTCGTCGCCGACGACCCGCTCCGGCAGGGCCGGATCGAAGACAAACTCCAGGCGCACGTCCTTGGCGGCGGCGTCCCGGGCGAACACGTCGCGCAGT
>CAYLNA010000368.1:0-2348 GCA_964384665.1 uncultured Desulfovibrionaceae bacterium
GTCGCGCGCATGCCGGCCTTTTCCAGGGCGAAGCCGATGATGTCGAGGATGTGCGGGTCGTCGTCCGCCACCAGGATGTGTTTCATGGTTTGATCCGGTTTATGGTTGCTGTCCGGGCCGCGATACCCGCTTTTCCATCGGCGGGAAATGGGGCCGGCCGTGGCCGGCCCCAGCGGGGTCAGGCGGCTTCGTCGTTTGCGGGCGGCTTCGGGGCGCGCGGCCGGGTCAGGGCGTACCAGTCGAAGTGGCGGGTGGTCAGCATCAGCGCGGCCAGGACCGCGAAGAGGAGCACGCTGCCCATGATCAGTGCGTTGTCCTCGGATTGCAGGATCACATAGAGGATGGCGTAAAGCGCGGACAGGCCGCAGCCCAGGATCAGGCCCAGCTTCCGGCTGCGCAGGATGGCTCCGAAATAGCAGGTCAGAAGGGCCGTGCAGGCCGTGGACGCCGCCGCGTAGGCCAGGAGAAAGCCAATCCGTTCGGACAGGGCGACCAGCAGCAGATAGAAGATGAGCAGAGCCAGGCCGACAAAGGCGTATTGCACGGGATGGATCGGGGCGGTCTTGAGCAGCTCGAAGAGGATCATGGTTCCGAAGGTCAGCATCAGAAAGAGCAGGGCGTATTTGATGCACCGTTCGGCCTGCTGGTACACGTCGCCAGGCTGGACCAGACTGACCTGTACGCCCCGGCGCAGCAGACCCGCATTTTTTCCGGAGCGCAGATGCTCGTAAGCGGTGGCGATATTGCTGGAAAAGGACGAGGTTTTCCAATGGGCCGAGAATCCGGTTGCGCCGACATCCCGCGTTTCGGGCAGAAGGTCGCCGTTGAAGCTCGGATGGGGCCAGTTGGCTGAGAGCTGGATATCCGAGTTTTCCGCCAGTTGGGCGAAGCACAGGGACTGCATGCCGCGCAGTTCCAGGTCAAAGGCAAAGGGCAGGGCCGTGGTCCGGCTCGGGTCCAGATCCGGCAGTTTGACGTGCATTCCGTCCCCGGCCTCGGGCAGGGTCGTGCCGGGCTTGAAGGCCAGGCTGGCTCCGTCCCATTGGAGTTTCGCCGGGCTGGCGATGCCGCGTTGGTCGCTGACCAGCACGCTCAGGATCGGACTTTCCCAGCGGATGGTCTTGTCCTTGTGCGCGGCCGCGACATCGAGCAGGGCCTGGGTGTTGAATTCTCCGCTGACCCGCATGGTCCCCGCATAGACCGGGACCTCGTAGATGCCCCGGCTGCGCCGTGAGGCGTCGAGTTGCCCCCGGATGTCGAGCTGGCTCGGCAGAAGATGGACGACCGCCCTGGTCGTCACCTCGCGGGTGATGGTGCGCTCGGTTCCGTCCGAGACCTTTTCGGTGACCAGCCCGGTCAGCTGGTAGGGCACGCTGATGACCGGCCCGGCCAGGGTCTGGGGTCCGGGCCAGCTCTGGCGGATGCTCATGAGGGCTTGGTGTTGCCAGTCCTGGCGTTCGCCGATGAGTCCCTTCAAAAACGTTTGCGGGATCATCAAGAAAGCCATCAGCCCAAAAATAAACGCGATTTTGTAATAGAAACGGTCCTGCATGAATCCTCCTTGGTCGGGGTTGATGCGGTCGTTTCTACTTGGGGGGCGTGCAGGGAGTTTGGGGCGGAGGTGGAAATTTCGCGGATGCGCGTGCAGATTTCGTGCAGGCCGCCGACGCGGCGGGGGCGGCCCGCACGAAGGCCGTTCAGGCCGATGGCGTCCCGGCCTGGGGCTGAACCAGGCTGACCCGGTCCGCTTCGATGGTGATTTTTTTCAGCTTGTAGAGGCGGCCCAGGGCTTTTTTGTAGTTGGACTTGCTGACCCCGAAGGTGAAGGCGATGTCCTCGGCCGGGCTTTTGTCAGTCAGCACCGACGACCCGCCATGGGCTGCGAGGTGGTCCAGGATTTTCCGGGACAGCAGATCCAGGCCGGCCAGGCCGGGCGGCAGCAGGGACAGGTCGATCTTCTTGTCCGGCCGGATGGCCTTGACGTAGCCCTGCATGCTTTGCCCGTAGCGCAGTTCGCCGGGGGCGTCGTCGCGGAAGACAAGACCGAGGTGGGTGTGGTTGATGACCGCTTTGTAGCCCAGCTCCGAAAAGCCGCTGATGATCAGATCCACGGCCTGGCCCGGGGTGAAGTCCGATCCGTCCTCGTTCAGGTACGAGTGCAGCTTCGCCGTGCCGGCCAGACGTCCGGTGCGTTCGTCCAGATAGACCAGGATGACGTAGGAGCGCCCTTCCTCCAAGGGTTTGTACTGCTCGCTGGCCGGCACGAAGAGGTCCTTGGGCAGGCCCCAGTCCACGAACACGCCGGACTTGGTCGCGGCCACGACCTTCATGAAGGCGCATTGGCCCAG
>CAYLNA010000369.1:0-2340 GCA_964384665.1 uncultured Desulfovibrionaceae bacterium
CAGCGCAGGGCGTCCATGGCCATTTCGAGCTTGGAATCGAGTTCCCAGGCGTCAAGGGCGTCCAGTTTTTCCTGGACCTCGCCCTGCCGGGCGATGAGAGCGTCCATCTCATCGTCGCTCATGGGCTCGGCGAACTTGGCGTTGATCTCCTCGAATTCGGCCATGAGGTTCACCGTCTCCTGCACCGCTTCCTGCACGATCTCGCGCACGGTCTTGTCCGGATCGAGCCGTGGCTCCTGTTCCAGGTAGCCCACGGAATAGCCGGGGGAAATGACGATGTTCCCGTTGTATTCCTTGTCCACGCCGGCCATGATCTTCAAGAGCGAACTCTTGCCCGAGCCGTTCAGGCCGAGCACGCCGATCTTGGCGCCGTAAAAAAAAGACAGGGAAATATCCTTGATGACCGGCTTCTTGTCGTAAAAGCGGGACACCTTCATCATGGAGTAAATAATTTTATTTGGCTCGTCGCTCATGGCACAACCTCATTGTGATGTATTTTTTTGTGAATAAATTTGGGTGATCGGAAAAAACGGCGGACACGGGCAATGGATCAGTGGCCAAAACCCGGAATTTCGAGTCGCTTTTCCAGCTTGCGCAGCAGAAAGGACGCCACCGTGACCAGAAAAAGGTAGTACACGCCCACGACCATGAAGACCTCGCTGAAGCGAAAGGTCTCGCTGGCCACGACCTTGGCCTTGCCGGTCAGTTCGAAGCAGGTGATGACATAGGCCAGGGACGAATACTTGATCAGGTACACGATCTCGTTCCCGCATCCGGGCAGGGCGCGGCGGAAGGCCTGGGGAAGGATGATGGTCACCAGCGTGCTCATGGTCGAAAAGCCCAGGGCCTGGGCCGCCAGAACCTGGCCGCGTTTGATGGAAAGCAGGCCGCCGCGCACGTATTCGGAGTGATAGGCCGCGCTGCACAGGGTGAAGCCGAGCACCGCCGCCGTGTAGGGCTTGAAGTAGATGCCGATGTTGGGCAGCCCGAAATAGAGAATAAAAAGCTGGATGACCAGGGGCGTGCCCCGGAACAGGGCGGCGTAGCCATTGGCCAGGGGTTTCAGCAGCCCCGCGCCCAAGGCGCGACAGGCGCCAACCAGCACTCCGAAAAACAACCCCAGGATGGCCGAGGGCGCGATGAGCTTGACGCTCATGAGCACGCCTTCGTTCAGGGCCGGGACAAGGCGCTCCAGCAGAAAAACGAATTCCTCGTTCATCGGCATCCGCCCTCGATGTCCAGAATCTGGGAACAAAAATCCAGGGTGCGGGTGCCGGAGCCCTCGGCCAGCAGCTCCTTCGGACTGCCCTGTTCAATGATCCGACCCTCTTGCATGAACAGCACCTCGTCGGCCAGGGAGCGCGTGAAGCCCATCTGGTGCGTGGCCATGACCATGGTCATGCCGTTTTGGGCCAGACCACGGATGACGGCCAGAACCTCGCTGACCAGTTCCGGATCCAGGGCCGAGGTCGGTTCGTCCAGGAGCATGACCTTGGGGTCCATGGCCAGGGCGCGGGCGATGGACACGCGCTGCTTCTGCCCGCCCGAAAGCTCCGCCGGATAGAGATGGCCCTTGTCCTTGAGGCCGACCCGGTCCAATTCGGCCATGGACCGCTCCAGGGCCTGCCGCCGACTCATGCCGCGCACCTTGCGCAGGGCGATGCCCACGTTCTCCTGGGCGGTCAGGTGATCGAAGAGATTGAAATCCTGAAAAATCATGCCCACCTGCTGCCGAAACTCGCAGAGTTCCCGGGCCTTGCGCGGGTCCACGCGCCGCCCTTCCAGATCGATCTCGCCCCGGTCGGGCGCAATAAGATAATTCATGCACTGCAAGAGGGTGCTCTTGCCGCCGCCGGAGGGGCCGATGAGGACCTTCATCTCGCCCTGGTAGAGGTCCAGGCTGACGGATTTCAGAATTTCGCGGCCACCCAGGTTCTTGGAAATCCCGTGCACCCGCATGAGCGGGGTTCGTGCGTTCGTCTTCGTCATTTAGTGTACGTAACCTTTTATTCTGAAACGTTTTTCCAAGGCGCGCAGCGTCGCGACCCCAGCCCAGGTCAAGAGGAAATAGAGCACCGCCGCCGCGACGTACAAGGGCAGGTGCTTGTAGGTCCGGGTTGCGACGAAATGGGTCCGGGCCATGATCTCGCTCGCGCCGAGCACGAAAGCCAGGGCCGAGTCCTTGAGAATGATGGAATACTCGTTGGACCAGCCCGGAATGGACAGGCGCAGGGCCTGGGGCAGGATGATGGAGCGGATGGCCAGGGCGTCGGACATGCCCAGGGCCCGGGCGGCCTTGAGCTGGCCCTTGGACAGGGACAGGATGGAGCCGCGAAAAAT
>CAYLNA010000370.1:0-2330 GCA_964384665.1 uncultured Desulfovibrionaceae bacterium
TGATTTTGCTTGGCGATCATGTATGCTTCCTTGAGATTTTTCCGAATTCCTCCTCCAAAACGAATATTATATGGCGACAAAAGACCATCATACACAATTTTTCCCGCAAACGGCAAAAGCACCGCTTCAACCATGACCGGAAGATAGGATGAAGGAACAATTTCATCGAGTCCCTGATTCAAACCGTACACAGCGTAAACATCGTCCGTTTCCGATATGAATATCGCATACTTCTTAAGAAGCCTCTCGATATAAAATCGCCCTGAAATAAATCTTGTCCAGCTTTCGACGATATCCAGTTGATCCCGAGAAAGGCTGAACGGATTTTCTTTCACAAACGAAGCAATCAGCGAAGTATTGTCATATACAGCCTGACGAATCTCAACTTTTCTATCCTGAGGAGAATTGCCATATTCATCAACGGTCTCGATGTCCTTGAGCATGTTCAACTGCTTTCCGACAAAGAAATGAAGTTTCCATGTCAAATTATAATACAGCTCTGCTTCTTGCGCGGAAAGTTTCACGACTGTCCTCGTACTGATGATTCGGGTTGAACTAACGAACGACGCATCTATCGCGGAGGGCAGCTCACGCCGCGCCCTCCCGGAGCACATGATACTTGCGCGAAATCTCCCGGTGAAAAGAGGCGGGCAGGCGCGCCCAATCCCGCGCCTCGATCAGAATGGGAATATTTGACTCCCGCAGAGCCTCGGTTAGGGCTTCCAATTTTTCCAACGGAATGGGCGAGAGATCAACGGAGCGCAGCACCAGGTCGAGATCGCTGGCGTCGTGCGCCATGCCCTTGACCCGCGACCCATACGCCCACACTGTGACGTCGGGCAAATGGCGTTCCAGAAGCCGGAGCAAGGCCGCGCGATCTTTCTCGCGCAAAAGCAGGCTAGTGGCCATCACGCCCAAGAACCTCGTGGATTCGATACGCATCGGCAATGAATCGGGGCAGCAAGTTCAAGGTCTCGTTCGCGAAACCTTCGCCGTAGTCGTGGGCGGTTTCATTGCGGTTGTCCCGATATATCAGCCAGCGCTCGGACTCGTCGAGTTCGAGCAGGCCATGCTTGGCGGCATGGCGAAAAATGTCCTTGAACGTCAACCGATCGGCGTGCTTCGGGGTCGCGAAATAGGGCTGGAGGCGTTTCTTGAGCAGTTTGCCCGATTGCTCCAAAATGATTTCAAACTCCTTCACGCAGGCCGCACGGTAGATATCGCGCATGGAGTCCTCGATCGGAAGGCCCTGCAAGGCGGCGAAGGCCCGGTCCAGCGTCTCGATGCAGCGGAGTAGATAGTCGATATTGATTTCGCTCATGCGGGGCTCCAATTCAGGTTTGAAACAGCAAAGGGCGATCTCCCCCGGGAAACCGCCCTTTCTTTTCACTCGGGACGCATCCCGGTCCGCCTACTTCACCACCTCGGCCTTGGTGATGACGATGGCTTCCGAGGGCACGTCGCGGAAGCCGGTCTGCACGGCCCCGATGGCGTCCACCACCTTCCGTCCGTCCACGACCTTGCCGAACACAGCATAGCCATAGTCGCGCACGCCATGATTCAGAAAGGCATTGTCGGCCGTGTTGATGAAAAACTGGGACGTGGCGGAATCGACCTCGCCGGTGCGGGCCATGGCGATGGTGTATTTCTCGTTCTTGAGGCCGTTGGCCGCCTCGTTCTTGATGGGCTCATGCCCCTTTTTCTGGGCCATGGTCTCGTCCATGCCGCCGCCCTGGATCATGAAATCCTTGATCACGCGGTGGAAGACCGTACCGTCGTAAAAGCCTTCGCCCACGTAGCGCAAAAAATTCTCCGCAGAAATCGGAGCTTTCTCGGCATCGAGTTCCACCACGATGGTCCCCTTGGTCGTGGTCAGGGCGACCTTGGGGCCGGCCCAAGCCAAGCTGGCGGTCAGACTACACAATACAACAGCGATCAGCAGACTACGCATCAAAAACCTCTCTTGGTTATTCTCAAAAAATCTCGGCCTCGAACCACCAGATCTCGACCTTGGGTTTGCGCCACGTTCCCTTGGGCAGACCGGCCTTGACGCAGGTCTGATCCAGGAAGGTTTCGCGGTCCCAGCCCCATTCCGTGGCCACCTGCGGCAGGAGCAGGCCGGAGTGCATGGACTTGCGGATATAGAGCCCGTGCCGGCCGACCTCGACTAACTCCGGGTCCGGGCAGGGGGTGAGCGGCCCCAGGACCGAGACCTCGATCTCCAGGTCGCCAAATTCCTCGGCCGTGACCGGCGGAAAGCGCGGGTCCTCGAAGGCGGCGGCTCCGGCCATGCGCTCGATGGTCGCGACGAGCGGGCCGCTGCCGATGAT
>CAYLNA010000371.1:0-2323 GCA_964384665.1 uncultured Desulfovibrionaceae bacterium
CCTCGATACCCAGGTATCCAAGCACCGCGTCCTGGGTCCAGACCGCGACGACCGTGCCGGCCGACTGCGCGTGGCGCGCCAGAACAGCCTCGTCCGCGAGCAACGCCGGCCCGGAGCTGGCGAGATAGCGCATGTTGCCGATATGATAGGTGACGCCGTCGATGCGCCCGGACGCGCCCAGTCCCGGCCGGGACTGGGCGTCTTCCACCAGGCCGGGCGCGATGCCCCGCGACGCGGCATGGTCGAGCACGGCCCGGGCCACGGGGTGGTTGCCGCAGGATTCAAGGGCGGCGGCCACGCGCAGGAGTTCATGCTCCGTGACGCCAGCCAGGGCGCTGACCTCCGTCACTTCCGGTCGGCCCAAGGTCAGGGTGCCCGTCTTGTCGAGAGCGATGGCGTCGAGAGTGGCCGGAACCTCAAGAAAGGCCCCGCCCTTGATCAGCACGCCGTTGCGGGCCGCCGAGGCCAGACCCGCGACGATGCTGACCGGGGTGGAGATGACCAGGGCGCAGGGGCAGGAGATGACCAGGATGACCAGGGCCTCGTAAAACCAGCGACTCCAGTCGCCGCCCAGAAAGAGCGGCGGCGCGATGGCGAAAAGCAGCGAGATCCCGACCATGACCGGGGTGTACACCGCCGCGAATTTCTCCACCCACTGCACGGCCTTGGCCCGCCGGGACTGGGCGTCCTCGACCATGCGCATGATCCGGGCCAGGGTGGAATCCGAGGCCAGCCTGGTGGTTTCGACCTCCAGCGCGCCGTCGGTGTTCACGCTGCCCGCGAAAACCGCGTCGCCTTCGGCCTTGAAGACGGGCACGGACTCGCCCGTGATGGGGGCCTGATCCACGGATGACGCGCCGGCGCGCACCACGCCGTCCAGGGGGATGCGCGCTCCCGGCTTGACCAGAATGCGCGTTCCCACCTGCACGGCCTGGGCCAGGGTTTCGACAGGTTCCAGGGCAAAGGGCGAAAGAACCAGAGCCTTGTCCGGAGCCAGGGTCATGAGGGCCTCGATGGCGTTACGGGCGCGGCCCACGCTCCAGGCTTCAAGCTGATTGGCCACGGCGAACAGAAAGGCCACCGACGCGCCCTCGGAATATTCGCCGATGAGCATGGCCCCGCCCATGGCCAGGATCATGAGCAGGTTCATGTCCGGACGCAGGGCGCGCAGGGAGGCCAGGGCCTTGGGCAGCACGTGCCACGCCCCAGCGCATGCCGCCAGAATCCAAAGCGCCCTGGCCGTCGGCGGAGCGCTGTCGCTGTCGCGAAAGGCCGCGAGGATGGAGCCGTGCTCGGCCATCATCAGGATCAGCCCGGCCGCCCACAGCAGGCCGCTGACCAGGCACAGAATTTCCCTTTTCCTGCGCCGCCAGAACGAGCCTTCGGCGGCGCAGCTTCCGCCGCAGCAGGAGCAGGTCGGCACGGGCCCGGCCACGGCTTCGGCGCGCAGACCCGTCGTGGCGATGGCCTGGGCGATCTGATCCGGCGTGACGAGGAGCCCGGAAATGTCCACCCGCAGCGTACGCCGCAACAGGTCGAAATCCAGCCGGGACTCCAGCCCGACCAGGGGCAACAGGGTGCGGCTCAGCAGGGCCGCCTCGTTGGCGCAGTCCATGTCGTTGATTCTGTATGTCAGTGGGTCCATAATATTCCTCCATGTGACAGGGCCGGGACATGCCGGAAAATCGGCGTTGACGCGGTCCGATTTTGACCCGAGGAAACACCCTGAAGCGGCTTCAGGGTCAAGCGGTATTTTGGAGGAAGGAATGAAAATCGGAGATCTGGCGAAACAGGCGGGATGCACGGTGGAAACCGTCCGTTATTACGAGCGCGAGGGTCTGCTCTCCAGCCCGGAGCGCGGGGCCAACAACTACCGAGTGTACGGCAAGACGCACCTGGAAAGTCTGCGCTTCATCCGCAACTGCCGGGAACTGGAAATGACGCTGGAGGAAATCCGCACCCTCGTCCATCTCAAGCTCGATTCGGAGCGGGATTGCGGCGAGGTCAACGTCATTCTGGACGCGCACGTCGCCCACGTCACGCAGCGCATCGCCCGGCTCGAAAAGCTGCGCCAGCAACTCCTGACCCTGCGCGGCCTGTGCGACCGCGTTCAGCCCCGGAAATCCTGCGCTATTTTGCTGGAATTGGCCGAGCCCGCAGAATCGGACCCGGCCGAGGAAAAATCCGGGGACTGCGTCGCCGGAGCCCACGGTGGATGCGCGAAAACGCACGGCAAATAAAAAACGCCCAAAACTATCCGCGCATGGGTAGCACATCCTCGCCGCCAACGAACAAACCCGCCTTGTCCGAAATGACTTCCTGC
>CAYLNA010000372.1:0-2321 GCA_964384665.1 uncultured Desulfovibrionaceae bacterium
GGTGCAGAAGCTGGTAAAAGGCGTGCTGGCCGTTGGTGCCGGGCTCGCCCCACAGGATGGGCCCCGTGGCGTAGGTCACGGCCCGGCCGTCCTTGGTCACGCCCTTGCCGTTGCTCTCCATGTCCGCCTGCTGCAGATAGGCCGGCAGAAGCTCCAGGTACTGATCATAGGGCAGCACGGCGTGGGATTCGAAGCCGTGGAAATCCCGATACCAGATCCCGAGCAAGGCCAAAATGACCGGGATGTTGGCTGCGAGCGGCGCGGCGCGGAAATGCTCGTCCATGTCCCGCGCCCCGGCCAGGAGGGCGCGGAAATTGTCCATGCCCACGGCCAGGGCGATGGGCAGGCCAATGCAGGACCACAGGGAATAGCGACCGCCGACCCAGTCCCAGAAGGCGAACATGTTGGCCGGGTCGATGCCGAAGGCCGTGACCGCCGCCTCGTTGGTGGACAGGGCCACGAAATGGCGGGCGATGTCGGCCTCGGCCGCGCCCTGGGCCAGAAACCAGGACCGGGCCGTGTGGGCGTTGGTCAGGGTCTCCTGGGTGGTGAAGGTCTTGGAGGCGATGATGAAGAGCGTCGTTTCCGGGCGCACGGTTTCCAGGACGCGGGCGATGTGCGTGCCGTCGATGTTGGAGACAAAATGGAAACGGAGGTTTTTCTGGCGGTAGAAGTCCAGGGCCTCGGTGACCATTTTCGGCCCCAAATCCGAGCCGCCGATGCCGATGTTGACCACGTCGCGGACGGGCTGGCCCGTGTAGCCGGTCCAGGCCCCGGAACGGACCTTGCCCACGAAGGCGTCCATCTGGGCCAAGACCCGCTGCACGTCCCCGACCACGTTCACGCCGTCCAGAAGCACCTCGTCATCGGCGTTCGTGCGCAGGGCCGTGTGCAGCACGGCCCTGTTCTCGGTGGTGTTGATCCGCTCCCCGCCGAACATGGCCGCGATGCCCCCGGCCACATCGGCCTCCCGCGCCAGGTCCAGGAGCAGATCCATGGTCTGGGCCGTGATCCGATTCTTGGAATAGTCCAGCAGGATGTCGCAGGCCTGGACCGAAAACCGGGCGAAGCGGTCCGGATCATGGTCGAAAAGCTCCCGCATGGGGGGCACGTCCCGCACATGGTCTTGAAGCGCCGTCCAGGCCGTTGTCTGATCGATCATGATCCGCCTCCGCTTAGGATTTGAGGGTGTGCAGGGTCTGCCCGATCTTTTCGAGGCAGGTTTTCAGGGTGGCGTCGTCCAGGGCGTAGGAGATGCGAATGCAGCGGTCGTCGCCAAAGGCCGCGCCCGGCACCAGGGCCACCCCGGCCTTTTCGAGCAGATGGGCGCAGAGGGCCGTGGAATCGGGAACCTCCGGCGTATAGTACCAATCCACCCGGGGAAAAAGATAGAACGCGCCGGCCGGCTCCGGACAGACCACGTGTCCCCACCCCCGGACCATGGCCAAGCCCAGGTTGCGGCGGCGGACAAAGGCTTCCAGCATGGGCTCCAGGCAATCCCACCCCCCGGTCAGGGCGGCCAAGGCCGCCTTCTGGGCAACGGAGCAGATATTGGACGTGGACTGGCCCTGGATCTTGGTCATGGCCTTGATCAGATCGACATGAGCCAGGGTGTAGCCGACCCGCCACCCGGTCATGGCGAAGCTCTTGGCCAGACCGTTGACCACGGCGAAATTCTCGGGATGCTTTTCCCACCACGGCGACAGCGAGGCGGGCGTGGCCGGGGCGTAGACCAAACGGTCGTAGATTTCGTCGGCGATGACGAACACGCCCTTATCCACGGCCCAGGCCGCGATGGCGTCGAGCTGGGCCTGGGTGTAGTGGCAGCCGGTCGGATTGGAGGGCGTGTTCATGATCAGGCAGCGGGTCTTGGGCGTCCGCGCGGCCTCCAACTGCTCCACGGTGACCAGGAAATCGGCCTCGGGCTCGGTCCGCGCGAAGACGCTAACGCCCTCGGCCAGTTGGACCAAGGCCGGATAGCTGACCCAATACGGAGCGGGAATGATGACCTCGTCCCCCGGATCGAGCAGGACCTGCAACAGGTTGAAGAGGCTCTGCTTGCCGCCGTTGGTCACGACCACGTTGTCCATGGCCGCGCTCACGCCGTAAAATTGCGAGAAATACCCAGCCACGGCCGTGCGCAGCTCGGGAATGCCGGGAACCGCCGTGTAGCGGGTGAAGCCGTCGTCCAGGGCGGCCTTGGCCGCCGCGCAGACATGCTCGGGTGTGCGGAAATCGGGTTCGCCCACGGCCAGGCTGACGATCTGCCGCCCAGCGGCGCGCAGCTCCTGGGCCTTGGTGTTGATGGTCAGGGTCGCGGA
>CAYLNA010000373.1:0-2316 GCA_964384665.1 uncultured Desulfovibrionaceae bacterium
CGGTCCGGGTCTGGGATTGGGACCATGGCCTTGTGGATGAAGTGCTGCTCATGAGCGGCGCGAACTATCCATCCCAGGTTCCCCTTCTGGACAGCCACGACCGGGGCAGCGTGGACACCGTGCTGGGCAGCGTGTCCGGCATCGCCATTCAGGGCGATTTCATGGCGGGCTTGGTGGAGTTTTCCACCGTGCCCCGCGCGGATGACGCCCTGGTCAAGGTCCAGGAAGGACACCTCACGGATTTTTCCATTGGATACGTGGTAGAGGAAGCGGTCTTCGTGCCCCAGGGGCAGAGCCAGACCGTTAACGGAAAAACTTTTCAAGGCCCGGTCAAGATCGGCACCCGCTGGACGGTCAAGGAACTTTCCTTGTGCCCTATCGGCGCGGATGCCCAGGCCAAGGCCCGCATGGAGACGACGATGAACACCGATTTGAACACCGACGCTTTGCAGGCCGAACGGACCCGTTCGGCGGAAATCATGGCCCTTGGGCAGGAATTTGGCATCATGGATCAGGCCCGCGAAGCCGTGACCCAGGGAACCAGCGTGCAGGACTTCCAGAACGTGGTTTTGAAGTCCGTGCGCGAAGCCCGGACCGAGGCCCCGGCCTTCCGCGTGGAAGCGGGAGACACCGACGCCGAAAAGTTCCGCGCGGCGGCCGAAGAGTCCATCCTCATGCGCGGCGGTCTGGCCCCGGTGAAGGACAACGACCTGGCCGCCCTGAACTTGCGCGAATTGGCGCGGGAATGCCTGATCCGCTCCGGACAGCGCAACCTGGGCAACAACGTGGCCGCCATCATCGGCCGCGCCCTGACCAGCTCCGACTTCCCCAAGATTTTGGCCAATTCCGCCAACAAGTCCCTTCTGGCCGGCTACGAGCAGGCCGAAGAGACATGGATGCAGTGGTGCGCCACGGGCGCGGCCAACGACTTCAAGACCCATTCCGTGGTCCGGCCCTCGGAAATCGGAGACCTGAACGAGGTGCGCGAAATGGATGAGTACCAGTACGCCGTCCGCTCCGAAGCCCAGGAGCAATTCGTCATCGCCACCTATGGCAACCTGTTCGCCATTTCGCGTCAGGCCATCATCAATGACGACCTGGGAGCCCTGACCACCATTCCCCAGGGACATGGCGAGGCGGCGGCCCGCAAGGTGGGAGACGTGGCCTATTCCGTGTTGGTCAACAACGCGACCATGGGCGACAACGTATCCCTTTTCCACGCGGATCATGACAACGTGGCCAGCGCGGCCGGAGCCGTGGCCATCGGCACCCTGGCCGCCGGCATCGCGGCCATGAAGACCCAGAAGGACATCCTTGGCCTGCGGAGTCTGAACATTCGTCCGCAATTCTTCATGGCTCCCGTGGCCCTGGAAGGCGCGTGCGAACAGCTCTTCCTTTCGGCCTACGAGGGCACCCAGGCCGCCCCGAACAAGGCCAACCCCTACACCGGCAACTACTTCACCCGCGTCTACGATCCGCGCCTTGATCTGGATTCGGAAACGGCGTGGTATCTGGCCGGACCCAAGGGCAAGACCGTGACCGTCTTTTTCCTGAACGGCGTGCAAAGCCCGTATCTGGAAAGCCGCGAAGGCTTCAACGTGGACGGCGTGGAATACAAGGTGCGCATCGATTGCGGAGCCAAGGCCGTGGATTGGCGGGCGCTGTACCGCAACGAAGGCGCATAGTGTGATGAACCGGGAAGTGGTGCTTGAACTGCGGGATCTGCTGAACGCGGCCAAGGCGGGCGTGGACTACACGGCCCGTGACAAGGCCGCGTGCCCGGCCTGCGGGCACCAGCTTTCAACCATAGTGACCAGACCGTGGGACGGATGCTTCCGGACCCGATACCATAAATGCATCAATCCGGACTGCGTGCTGGCCCTGCTGGACCAAAGCGTGAAGTCCATTCAGGAGATATGAACCATGGCGACGAACTTCATTCAAAACGGCGAAACCATCACCTGGACCAACGGCACCGGCAGCGCCGTGGCCTCCGGTGACATCGTGGCAATCAATGACTTGATCGGCGTGGCCCTGGTGGACATCGCGGCCAGCGCGTCCGGAGCCGTGGGCGTCAAGGGCGTCTACGAGCTGCCAGCCGTGACCACGGCGGCCATCACCCAGGGCGCGAAGGTCTACTTCGACGCCACCGCCGGCAAGATCACCCCCACCGCCACGGACAACACCCTGGCCGGCATCGCCTGGGAAGCCAAGATCCAGGCCGGAACCGTGGCGCGGGTCCGGCTGGGATAACCCCGCCCACGCCGTCACGCAGTAACGAAGCCCCGGAAACGGGGCTTTTTTGCGCCCAAACGC
>CAYLNA010000374.1:0-2315 GCA_964384665.1 uncultured Desulfovibrionaceae bacterium
GGAAGGAAGCGGCCATGGTAGGGGAAACCATGCTGGCGTGGCGGCGCGCCGTCCCCTTCCCGTCGGAACGAGGGCTGCGGCGACTCCATCCTCTTCAATCGCAAAAACATTCCAGCCGAGGACACGGACATGAGCACAACGAGACCAAACACCGGATCGACCCTGGAAGCGCGCTTCGAAAAAATATGTCAAGCCATGGCTCGGGCGGATTTCTACCCCCACCCGGTCTCCCGCCTCGAACTCAGACAGACCCATATTTCCGCCGTGTTCCTGACCGGAACCTGGGTTTACAAGCTCAAAAAGCCGGTCAATCTCGGATTCCTGGATTTTCGGGAACTGTCCGACCGGAAGCATTTTTGCGAACAGGAAGTTCTCCTCAATCAGCGTTTGAGCACGGGCGTTTACCAAGAGGTCGTCGGCATCCGCGAAGACGAGGTCGGCAACCCGTCCCTGCGCGGCAAGGGCCGCCTTCTCGAATACGCGGTAAAGATGGCCCAACTCCCGGACGAATCCAGCTTGACGGCGCTCTTGCGGGCGGGACGCGTCACGGACGGGCACACGACGGCCCTGGGCCAAGCCCTGGCCCGTTTCCACGAGTCCGCCGCCTCGGGCCCGGACATCGACATTTTTGGCGATCCGGAACTGATCCGCCGCAACATGGAAGAAAATTTCGAGCAGATCCAGTCCTTCACGGCCAGCCGGATAAACCCGGAGCACTGGGAATTCGTCCGCCAAGTCTGCCGGTCTTTCTGGATCGACCACCAGGAGCTGTTTCGAGACCGGATACACGCCGGAAAAATCAGGGACGGACATGGCGATTTGCGGACCGATCACGTCTATTTCCATGACGGCATCCAGATCATCGACTGCATTGAATTCAACCAACGCTTCCGCTATGGCGACGTGGCGCTGGATCTGGCCTTTCTGGCGATGGACCTGGATCATCAGGGACATCCGGAAATCGCCCGCCACCTGCTGACCGTGTACGCTCGGTCCGCCCGCGACCCGGAAATCTTCGCCCTGCTGGACTTTTACGCCGCCTACCGGGCTCTGGTCCGGCTCAAGGTCACCTGCTTTTCTCTGAGCCAGACCGACCCCAAACATCACGATCCGCTTCTCCGTGAAATGAACCGCTACCTCGGCCAAGCCTACGAATACGCGATGCTTTTCAGCCGTCCCGTGATGTGGGTGTTCTGTGGTCTGCCGGCTTCGGGAAAATCGACCCTGGCCGAGATGACGGCCGCAGCCCTGTCCATGCCCTTGGCGCAGTCCGACGCCATCCGGAAACAGGATCCCGACTTCCCCGGGGACGGAGTCGCGCCATTTCAGTCCGGCAGGTATCATCCCGTGATGAAAAACAGAATCTATGCCAAGCTGCTCAACCAAGCCCAGGACGAACTCCGAAATGGACGGTCCGTGATCGTGGACGCCACGTTTTCCAGCGTCCAGTGGCGACAGGCGGCCACGGACCTGGCCCGGGATCGGGGCGCGGGGCTCATTTTCGTTGAATGCGTCTGCGCCCTGGAAACCATCAAGCAGCGGCTGGCCCAACGGGAAACGCAACCCGGCGCGTCCGACGCGCGTCTTGTCCACCTCGACGCCATGCTCGCCCACCATGAGCCGTTCACTCCGGACACACCCACAATGCACCTGCGCATCGACACGGACCAGCCCGTGGAACAGTGCCTGCACGACCTTCTCATCCAGGGACGGGCTCTCAAACAGGCCCAGGGCAACGCGATCCTGGACGATCTCGGAGTCCGCCGCGATTCATAGCGGCCATGCCGGGCGCGACCGCGAAAAAACGCCCGTGGCCCGCGAAAAACGCGGGGTCCACGGGCGATACGGCGCGTCCATCTACAGAATGTAGCGGCTCAGATCCCGGTCTTCCTGCACGTCGTGCAGGGCCTTGGCCACGTAATCCTTATCGATGGTCACCGTTTCCGCCGGCATTTCCGGAGCGTCGAAGGAGAGGTCGGACACGATCTTCTCCATGATGGTGTAAAGCCGACGCGCGCCGATGTTCTCCGTTTCCTCGTTGATCTTCTGGGCGAAGCGGGCGATTTCGAGCAACGCCTCGTCGGTGTAGACGATATCCACGTTCTCCGTGCCCAGCAGGGCCTTGTACTGCACGGTCAGGGCGTTCTGGGGCTCGGTCAGGATGCGGTAAAAATCGTCGCGGGTCAGGGCCGAGAGTTCCACGCGCAGGGGGAAGCGGCCCTGAAGTTCCGGGACCAGATCCGAGGGTTTGGACATGTGAAAGGCCCCGGCCGCGATGAACAGGATATGATCGGTGCGGACCATGCCGTATTTGG
>CAYLNA010000375.1:0-2313 GCA_964384665.1 uncultured Desulfovibrionaceae bacterium
CAAGCTGGTTTCGCTACGGGTATTTGAGCGCGGCGGAGACCTGCCCGGACATCGACGACGCCGTGCGCGCGGCCATCCTGCGCTTCGAGCGGACCTGGAATCCGGTCGACAGCGACAACGCCGAGGGGGACGCCTGCCTGTCCCGGATCGCGCCCGTGGCCATTTTTTTCGCGTCGACCCTGGATGAGGTCCAAGTCCATGCCGCCCTCTGCACCCAGACCACCCATGCCGACGCGCGCAGCGTCGAGGCCGGCCGACTCCTGGCGGGCATGATTTTTCACGCCCTCCATGGCCAGGACCGTGATGCAATCCGCCATATTCCCCTGCCCGAGGATTCCTCGCCGGCCATGAACAGCCTGCGCGCGGCCCGGGACGCCTTTCTCCAGACCATGAACTTCGCCCAGGGCTGCCAGCTCTGCCGGCCGCGCGGAGCGCGGGCCCTGGCCGCCTACGGGCAAGTGGCCGGAGCCAGCCTGGGCGCCTCGGCCTTGCCGCCGGCATGGCGCGCGGGCCTGGCCAAGGCCGACCTGATCGAACGCCTGACCTCCGCCCTGATCACCCGCTAGATCCGCCCCGCACTTGCCAAAGACGTCCCGGGGCCGTAGCATGGCTTCGCCCAACGGGTTCTCTTTTGCATCCAACATATTATTTAGGTTGGATTTTTTTATGCATGCCCGCCATGCAGCGGACCTCAACCCAGAGTGGATCTCATGAACAGTCGCATTTCTACCGTTTTCATCATCATAATCATGCTCCTGGCCGGCGCCCTCGGCTGGCTCTATTCCGTCAAGGCCGAATGGACAGCGCCGACGCTCAGCGTCACCCCGGAACAGCCCGCGGCCAGCGCCAAGACCGTCTTCACCATCGCCGCCTCGGACGCGGATTCCGAACTCAAGGCGATCCGGGTCCTGGCCCAACAAGAAGGCAAGACCATCGACATCCTCGATCTGACCGTGGCCGACGGAGCCAAGGAGCTGACCGAACAGTTCATGATTCCCAAGGAAGGACTGCGCAACGGCCCCCTGACCCTGACCGTCACGGTCACGGACACCTCCTGGCACCGCTTTGGCCGAGGCAACATCGCCCAGGTCGTGCGTGAACTGAATATTGATTTGAAAGCGCCGATGGTTTCCGTCCTTTCCGGTCAGCACAACGTCAATCAGGGCGGCAGCGGGCTGATCGTGTATAGCACGGACGAGGAACTCAAGACATCAGGCGTGCGGATGGGCGACTATTTCTTTCCCGGTTATCCGTATCAGGCCGGAAAATACCTCTGCTTTTTCGCCATTCCGCATGATCTGGACCTCAAGGCCGTGACGCCGATCCTCGTCGCGCGGGACGTGGCGGACAACGAGAGCACGGTGGGCTTCATCTTCCGCCCGCGCCCCAAGACCTTCAAGCACGACAGCATCAATGTTTCCGAGAACTTCCTGCAATCCAAGATGCCCCAATTCGCGGAGACCTACCCCGACCTGACGCAACCCCTGGACATCTTCCTCAAGGTCAACAGCGAACTTCGAGACAAGAACGTGGCGTTCCTGAAGGATCTGGGCGCGGACACGGTGCCGCAGATGCTGTGGAAGGGCCCCTTTATCCGGCTGCCCAACAGCGCGCCCATGGCCGGCTTCGGGGACAACCGCACCTACATGCACCAGAACAAAGCCGTGGACAATCAGACCCACATGGGCGTGGACCTGGCGTCCCTGGCGGCGTCACCCGTGCCGGCGGGCAACACGGGGCGGGTCATTCTCGCGGAATTCATGGGGATTTACGGCAAGGTCATCGTCATCGATCACGGTTTTGGCGTGCACTCCCTCTACTCGCATCTGAGCGAGATGCATGTGCACAAGGGCGACCACGTCGAGCGCGGTCAGATCATCGGCAAGACCGGGGCCACGGGCATGGCCGGCGGGGACCATCTCCATTTCGGCATGCTCATCTCCGGACTGCAGGTCCAGCCCATCGAATGGTGGGACCCGCACTGGATCACGGACAACATCACGTCCAAGCTGCAATGACCAAGGCCCCCGCGCGGGGCCTTTTTCACGTCGCGCGCCCGGCGTCGAACGCTCCCCGGCTTACTTCCGGGGGGCGCAGCGGAGATTTCTGACTCCGTCCTGGAACAAAACCTCGATGGTGTTGGCGGAGACCATTTTTTGCACGTGACCGAGGCCAAAAGTCGGATGCGTGATGATGTCCCCGGATTTGAAGGAAGACGTCATGGCGTAGGGCAACGGATTCGCGCCGGCCACGTTCTTTTCCCACAGCGCCTCGACCGCCGCGCTTTGCTTGCGCTGGGCCGCCGCGGACGGA
>CAYLNA010000376.1:0-2310 GCA_964384665.1 uncultured Desulfovibrionaceae bacterium
CCATGATCAGCACGGACAGGGTGGTCAGGGGCGGCGCGCCCGTGGGCAGGGCCACGAGCACGGTCAGAATCAGGGCCAGGGTCGGGGCGGCCAGAATCCAGCCCGTTTCCGTGAGCCAGTCGCGGGTCGTTCTAGGCGGCATGGTCGGCCTCCAGGGTTTTGCCGGCCATGAGCGCGCCGAGGCGCTCCACCGTGGCCAGTTCGCGCGGCACGTCGGCGACCAGGGCGCGGTCGAAGAAGACCAGCACGCGGTGGCTGTGCTCGATGACCTCGTCCAGGTCCGGGGAAAAGAAAAACAGCGTCGCGCCCTGGGCGCAGCGGCGGCGCAGGTCCTCCCAGACCTGTCGCGCCGAGCCCTGGTCCAGGCCGCGCGTGGGGTGCTCCATGAGCAAAAGCGGCGAGTCGTCCGGAATGAGGGACAGGAGCAGGCGTTGCTGATTGCCGCCGGACAGGGCCTTGGCCGGTGTGTCGGGGTGGGCGCGCAGGTTGAAGCGCTCCACGCACTGTCGCTGGTGGAAGGCGTCCAGACTGGCGGCCTGGTCCGGAAAGGCCAGGAGGATGTGTTCGCGGATGGACAGGTCCGGAAACAGGGCCAGATCCATGCGGTCGGCCGGGACGAAGTGCACGCCGTGGGCGCGCAGGGCCGTGAAGTCGTTGCGGGAAAATTCGTGCTGGTCGAGTCGGAGCCGGCCTTCGGGCATGTGGTCCAGGCCCCGGATGCCGCGCAGGAACAGTTCCTGGCCGCTGCCGTCCAGCCCGGCCAGACCGATGATCTCGCCGGGCGCGGCCGCGAGGCTGAGCGGTCCGAGGTGGTATTTGGGACCGGCGAACACGGCCCGCTCCAGGGTCAGGCGCGCGCCCGGAGCCGGAGCGGGCGGATCGGCGTGGTCGTCGTCCAGGGCCGCGTCGCCGAACATGAGCCGGACCAGTTCGCGGGCCTCGCATGGCGTGTCCAACCGCGCTTCCAACCGGCCTTGGCGCATGACGAAGATGGCGTCGGCCATTTCCAGAGCCTCGGACAGCTTGTGCGTGACGAGGACGATGGTGTGGTTCTCCTGCCGGGCCAGACGGGTCAGCAGACCGAACAGGTTGCGCTTCTGCTCCGGAGTGATGCCGGTGGTCGGTTCGTCCAGGATGAGGGTCGTCGCGCCCAGGTCCAACAGGCGCAGCAGTTCTAGCAACTGGCGCTCGCCCACGGTCATGGCCGCGACCGGTTCGTCGGGCAGGAAGCAGACGCCGAGGTGGTTGGACAGTTCGCCGAGCTTGTCGACGACCTCGGCCCGGCTGCGCGGCGCGCCGCTCAGGCGGAAATTCTCCCACACGGGCAGGGCCGGAAAATCGAGAGGATCCTGGTAGAGCATGCCCACGCCCAGGGCTTGGGCCAAGGCCGGGGTGAAGTGGCCGTGGGTCGCGTCACCGGCGGTGATGGTTCCGGCGTCGGGCACGGTGTGGCCGGCCAGGATGCGCATCAGCGTGCTTTTCCCGGCGCCGTTTTCGCCGACCAGGGCGTAGATGCGGCCCGGCTCCAGGGTCAGGCTGATGGCGTTGTTGGCGTGCACCCGGCCGTAGTGTTTATGGATGTTTTCAAGAACGATCATGCTGGGGTCCACGGGCCCGAGCCGGGGCCCGGAGCGTCGGAAAAAGGAAGAAAAGTGGGTAACTGCTCAGCGCATTCGGCTCACGATCGTGCTCTGGATTCAGGCTTTCGCCGGAATGACGCCACGCGCCAAGTTTTTTCCGTGTTGGTCATACCGGCGAAGGCTGGTATCCAGTTCGACGTGTCGCGAATAAGCTGAATAACAAACCCGGAACCCCGGTGGTCGGAGTTCCGGGCGTGTCGCGCGGAAACGGGTTATTTGGCGCTGGACTGGCCTTCCATGCCTTCCAGCAGCTGTTCCATGGACCAGATCTGCTTGTCCGTGGCCTTTTCGCCGTCTTTCAAGAAGACCGAGCCGTCTTGATATTTGAGCGGGCCGGTGAAGAGGTTGACCTTGCCCGCGCCCAGATCGGCGACAAAGGCGTCGAGCTTGGCCTTGGCCTCGGCGGACAGACCCTCGCCGGTCATGAAGCCGACGGTGGACTGGTCGTGGTCGTTGATGTTGGCCCAGTGCGGGGCGTCCCACTCGAAGGCCTGCTTCCAGGTTCCGGCCTGGACGGCCTTGGCCTGGCGCAGGAAGGCCGGACCCCAGTTGAAATACGGCACGCCGATGCAGGTCGGACCCTGGCCCTCGCAGGCCTTGGCGTAGTCGTAGGGGATGGCCCAGGCGTCGCGGCCCTGGTCGCGCTTCTGGCGGGCCACGGTCACGGCTT
>CAYLNA010000377.1:0-2307 GCA_964384665.1 uncultured Desulfovibrionaceae bacterium
TCATCGGCGGCGAGGCCGGTCAGGGCCTGGACACAGTGGCCGGGCTGCTGGGCAAGGCCGTGGTCCGCTCCGGCTGGCGGCTGCTCACCGCCCAGCATGTCATGTCCCGCGTGCGCGGCGGGCACAACAATTTTCGGATGCGCGTCGCCGGCCGTCCAGTGGCCGCGCCTCCGGACAGCTTTCATGTCCTGGCGGCCATGACGGTCGAAAGCATCGACCTGCATCGCGACAAGCTGGAGCCGGAAGGCTTGATTCTGGCCGACGCGGCCTGGGGATTGCCGCCCGAACCTGGTCTTGTGGGCGTGCCGCTGGCCGAACTGGCTCCGCGACCTGTTTTTCGCGGCGTGGCCCTGCTGGGCGTGCTGGGGCGGATGCTGTCCGTGCGCTCCGAGATCCTGGCCGAACTGATCAGAGCCCAGTTCGACTCCAAGGGGAGCGAGATCGTTGCCGGGAACCTGGACGTGCTGGCCAAGGCTATGAGCTGGGCCGGGGAGCATGTTCCGGTTCAGGCCATGCCCGAACCCGATGGCGCGGCCGACCGCTTGAGCCTGGACGGCAATCAGGCCGTGGTGCTCGGAGCTTTGGCTGCGGGCGTGCGCTTTTGCGGCTATTATCCCATGTCTCCGGCCACTTCCATCGCCGAAGGTCTGGTCCAGGTCGGGGTGCGCATGGGCGTGGTCGTGGAGCAGGCAGAGGACGAGATCGCGGCCGCGAACATGGCTCTGGGCGCGGCCTATGGCGGGGCGCGGAGCATTGTGCCCACGTCCGGTGGAGGCTTTGCGCTCATGACCGAGGCGGTCAGTCTGGCCGGCGTCATGGAAATGCCCGTGGTCTTTGTCGTGGTCCAGCGTCCCGGTCCGGCCACGGGCCTGGCCACGCGCACGGAACAGGCCGACCTGAATCTGATCCTGTATGCCGGGCACGGCGAGTTTCCGCGCGCCGTCCTCACGCCGGGTTCGCCCGAGGAGTGTTTCACGCTTACCCACAAAGCCTTCGACCTGGCCGAGAAAAGTCAGGGCCCGGTCTTTCTGCTTTCGGATCAGTATCTGGCCAGCGCCGTGCGTTCCGTGGACCGATTCGATCCGGACGCCTTGCCGCCCGTGGCCGGCCCCGATCTGTCGGACTCGGACGCCGAGAACTACCGGCGCTACAGCTTGGCCGCGCCCGTGTCCCCACGCCGCCTGCCCGGCGTGGGGAAAAGTCTGGTTCTGGCCGATTCCCATGAGCACGACGAGGCGGGCCACATCATCGAGGACGGCGCGACCCGCGTCCTCATGCAGGACAAGCGTCTGGCCAAGATGGACGTGCTCCTGGCCGAGGCCCTGCCGCCTGTGTATTACGGTGCGGACGAGCCGGACGTGCTGCTGGTGGGCTGGGGCTCGACCATCGGCGTCCTGCGCGAGGCGGTCGATCTGCTGGCGGCCCAGGGCGTGCGCGCAGCCAGCCTCGGCTTCACCCAGGTTTGGCCCCTGGTTCCAGACGCCTTTCTGCCGCGTCTGCACGCGGCCGCAGCCGTGGTCGCGGTGGAGGGCAACAGCACCGGGCAGTTCGCGGGGCTGCTGCGTCAGATCACGGGCTTTGACATCGTGGATCATGTCCGCCGGTATGACGGCCGCGCCCTGACTCCCGGTTATGTGCTGGAACACCTGCGTCCCATCCTGGAGGTCCTATGATCGATCCGAAAATGTATGGCGAGCACGCCACGAGCTGGTGCCCGGGCTGCGGCAACCACGATGTGCTTGCGGCTGTGAAGGAGGCCTTGGCCCGCCAGGATCTGGAACCGCACCGCGTGGCCATGGTTTCGGGCATCGGCCAAGCCGCCAAGATCGTGCATTATCTTAAGTGCAACGGATTCAACGGCCTGCACGGCCGGGCCCTGCCCGCAGCCCAGGCCCTGAAGCTGGCCAATCCCGAGCTGGCCGTGCTGGTCGAATCCGGCGACGGCTGCACCTACGGCGAGGGCGGCAACCATTTTCTGGCCGCCATCCGTCGCAACGTGGACGTGACCCTGATCGTCCACGACAATCAGATCTACGGCCTGACCAAGGGCCAATCCAGTCCCACGACCATGGCCGGCCAGGTGACCAAGAACAATCCCTTGGGCGTCATGGACCAGCCCTTCAATCCCGTGGCCGTGGCCGTGGCCATGCGCGCCGGATTCGTGGCCCGGACGTTTTCCGGCCTGCGCGAGCATGTCGTGTCCACCATCATGCAGGCCATGAAATATCCGGGCTTCGCCCTGGTCGATCTGCATTCGCCGTGTATTTCCTTCAACAAGGTCAACACCTTCGCCTGGTACAAGGCCCG
>CAYLNA010000378.1:0-2306 GCA_964384665.1 uncultured Desulfovibrionaceae bacterium
GCATCAAAAGCCCCATGGCCTTCGTGCGCCACGCGGCCAAGCTGGGGCTGATCGATATTGAGGACTGACCTCGATCTCCGTCTGATCGTGAAGAGGAAGGAATGTTCCGGGACTCCGATCGAAGCCCCGGAATTGGAGGAACCCGACGCGGTCTAGGCGTCGAGACGGAAGCGGTTGACCAGGGCACCGAGCTGCGCGGCCAAGCCGGCCAGGTCTGCGGCTCCGGTGCGGACCTCGCGACTGGACCCGGCCATGGTTTGCGAGGTGGCGTACACCTCGGCGATATCATGAGCGATGCTCTGGGAGACCGTGGCGCTTTGGGCAATCAGGCCGTTCACATCCTGTACTCCGGCCGTGGCTTCGGCGATATTTTGGACGATCTCGCGCGTGGCCGTGGCCTGCTCGGAAATGGCCTGGGCAATACCGACGATGAGTCCTTCCACATCTCCGATGACGCCCGTGATATCGTCCACGACGCGCATGGCCGAGCCTGTCGCGTCCTGAATGCCGCTGATCCGCTCGCGGATATGCTCTGTGGCGTCGGTGGTTTGCCGGGCCAGTTCCTTGATTTCATTAGCGACAACGGCAAAGCCCCGGCCGGCCTCTCCGGCTCGGGCGGCCTCGATGGTCGCGTTCAGGGCCAGCAGATTGGTCTGGGAAGAAATGGCGGAAATGGTTTCCGTGACCTTGCCGATATCCTGGGCAGCGCCCACCAGCTGAGTCATGAGGACGCTCATGCCCTGGGTCTTGGCGGCGGCGTCGGCGCTGATGGTCCGAGCCTGATCCGAATTGCCGGAGATGTCGCCGATGGTCGCGCTCATTTCCTCGGCAGCCGAGGCCACGGAGGTCAGGTTGCCCGAGGTCTGCTCCATACTCACTGCCACCGAGGACGTGTTGGCGCTCATTTCCTCCGCCGCCGCCGATACCATGGACGAGCGATCCGTGGTGTCCTGGGCTCCAGCGGAAACCTGTCCGGCCACGCCCGACATCTGCTCGGCAGCAGAGGACAAGGACCCGGCATTGTCCCTGATTTCGCCGATCATGTCCCGCAGATGGCCCACGAAAATATTGAAATGACGGGCCAGATCCCCCAACTCGTCCTTGTTTTCAGGCAAGCGCGCGGTCAGGTCGCCCTCACCCTCGGCGATGTCCTTGAGCATGGTCACGATCAAACGTATCCGCCGAAGAATGTTGGCTGAAAAAATTACAATCAGCGCCACCGTGCCCAGGGACAACCCGCCCATGAGCACTCCGGCCACAAGCAGCTCCGTGCGCACCTCATCCCGCAGGGTATTGAGTTGGACTCCGACGGCCGTGCTCTCGTTGTCAATGACGGTCCGGATGTCGTCGATCTTGCGGCTCATGACCTCGAAGAAATGACTGCCGGTATATCCGTATCCGCCCTGGGAGGACTTGAGAAGCAGAGCCGACAGGATCGCCTCGCTTTCCGTCCAGGCCGCCGTTTCCGGAAAAGACTTCATCATCTCACGCGAGCGGGCGTTGAGCACCAAAGCCGGTGAACGCAGATTGACATCGACCTCGGCCTTGAGTTGCGTCATCCGACCGAACTGATCCTGGGTCAGGGGCTTGTCCAGGGCCAGCAGACCCGCGCCGTTGGCGCGGACTTTGCCGGCACTTTCCTTGGCCACTTCCAGGATAACGAGGGAGCCGAGCACCTTGCCAAGCCCCTTGGTCGTTCTGGTGTTGGGAACGAGCCCCTCGACGTGGAGCAAGGCCGAAATGATGGCTGTGTACTCGGCAATGGCCTTGTCCCTGAGATTGGAATCGGGTGCGGTGTAGGTGGAGCGCAACCGGGGAAGCTCCTGAAGCTTTTCAAGGCACACTTGTCGCTCTCGCTCTGGAAGGGTCGAACGCTCCAACGTATCTCGGACCGTGGGCAGGGCCGTATCCGTAGCGGCGCGCAGGGCGCGAACCGTGCTCTCATCAGAGCCTCCGCTCAAAAACAGGGCCGTGCCGCCTCGTTCCTTCTGCAAACTGTCAATGGCTCGCGAAGCGGCCTGGAACAGACCGATATTGCGCTCCATTTCCTGAAAAATGGCCCGTTCCTGGTACTTTTCCAGGACGATCGAACTGGCCACGCCCAAAAAAGCAAGCAACGGAACGAGTCCTATCAACACAATACGGTGAAAAATCTTCATACGGCCCTCCAGAATAGGGAGTTGCGGAACATGATCTATACCGCGCAGTTAAGTACCAGAGGCTATCCGGAAGGACAAGGATAAGGATAAGGCGCGGTCCTACTGAAACAGACCTGAACCAACCCGGAAACAATCCGGCCGCATCCC
>CAYLNA010000379.1:0-2305 GCA_964384665.1 uncultured Desulfovibrionaceae bacterium
GCGGTGGCGGTCAAGCGTCGTGGAGATGAAAGACGAGTATTCGCCCCTCGCGCAGACGCACCGTGGCGGTCTCACGTGCGAAGACATTGCTCATGCCCCACGTTGTTCCAAAACGCAGGCTCGCCTCGTGGAGCGGGTATTCCAGGCCGGTCAGGGTCAGTCCATGGACCTCGGGCGTCACGGGCATGAGGGAAATGGTCTCGCCGACGCGGCCGCGCAGCTCCAATGCCGCGTCCGTCAGGTGGATGCTCTGGTCCGCGTCCATGACGCAGGCTGGAATGCCGCGTTCCAGGCAACGCGAGAGGAGAAAGAGATTGGCCAGGGTGTGGTCCAGGCGTCCGCCCGTCGCCCCGAGCAGGGTGATGCGCGCGGCCGGGGCTTCGAGGGCCAGCTGCAGGGCCAGCTCCAGATCCGTGGCGTCCTTCTTGGGCGGATGCAGATGCAGCGTGACGCCCTGTTCGTGGTATATGGCCAGCAAATCTGGCGGAATGGAGTCCATGTCCCCCACCGCGACATGCGGGAGAACGCCCATGGCCCAGAGATGGCGACATCCGCCGTCCACGCCGACCACGCGGGATGCGTCCGCGACCAGGGCGCGGATGCGCTGCGTGGCTTCGCAGTGTCCGTTGGCGAAAAGAATCCAATGCATGGCTGCTCCAATTCCGCGTCCGAGGCTCCGATTCTTGCTGTTTGATGTCCGTCCAGGTACACGCTTGGCGTAATCGGCCAATCTCGACAAATCAAGGATGTGTCATGGCGCACGAAACGACGACCGTATTGGTGGTGGACGATAGCAAGATGTTTGCGCAGGTCGTGGTCCAAAACCTGGCGCAGGTGGTCGCTGGGCGGATTTTCACGGCGGGATCGCTGGCGGAAACGGCCGCCCTGATGGACAAGCATGAATTCGATGTGGCCATGCTCGACCTGAATCTGCCCGACGCTCCCTCGGGCGAGGTGGTTGATCTGGTGCTGGCCCGGGGTATCCCGGTCATTGTTTTCGCCGGAGATTGCACGGACCAGACCCGGAAACGGTTGTGGTCCAAGAATATCGTGGATTACGTGGTCAAGGAAGGCGGAGAGAGCCTGCGCTACGCGGTCCGCCAAGCGCGGCGCATCGTCATGAACCGAGGCGTGAAGGTTTTGGTGGTGGAGGACTCGGACATGGTGCGCGGCCTGATCGTGGGCTTGCTGCGGGTGCACCGCTATCAGGTCCTCGAGGCCGGAAACGGGCGCGAGGGGCTGCGGGTTCTGCACGATCATCCGGATATCCGGCTGATCATCACCGATTACGAGATGCCGGAAATGGATGGGGTGAAGTTCATCCGCCGGGTGCGGGAGCGGCACCCCAAGGAAGAACTGGCGATCATCGGCATCTCCAGCCATGAGTTGGAGTTTTTATCCGCCCGGTTCCTAAAGAGCGGGGCCAACGATTTTTTGACCAAGCCCTTTTCCAGCGAGGAATTTTATTGCCGCGTGTCCCAGAACATGGATCTTCTGGAATACATCCAGACCATCAAGGCGTATTCGGAACGGGATTTCCTGACCGGCCTGTGCAATCGGCGCTATCTTTTCGATCACGGTCCGGCCCGGATTCGCGAAGTCCAGAAAAAAGGCGGAATGGTTTACGTGGCCATGTTCGACATTGACCATTTCAAGCGGATCAACGACGTGCACGGCCATGACGCGGGCGATGAGGTTCTGGCGCAGCTGGGCCTGAAATTGCGCGAGCGTTTTGGCCAGCATGGGATCGTGGCTCGCCTGGGCGGCGAGGAATTCTGTATTTTGGGGACGGAGCAGTGCTTCGACTTTCGAGGCGCGCTGGACCTGTTTCGGACGGAGATCGCCGCCGAGCCCTGGCGTGTCGGCGAGACGACGTTGTCCTTTTCCCTGAGCATCGGGCTACGTGCATCCACGGCCGAAAATCTTGAGACCATGTTGAAAAAGGCGGACGAACTTTTGTACGTGGCCAAAAACAGCGGCCGGAACAGACTCGAATTTTCCATGAATGCGGATTCCCAGGAGGGATGATGTTTGCAGCTTCCGTGTACGCGACTCGGCGTCGCGCCCTGATGCGCGAGATTGGGTCGGGCCTTGTGCTGTTGCCCGGCAACGACTTGGTGGGCATGAATTACCGCGCCAACACGTTTCCTTTCCGGCAGGACGGTTCGTTTTTGTATTTCGCGGGCTTGAACGAGCCCGGACTTTTTTTGGCCCTGGATTGCGGGAGCGGCGCGGAAACGCTTTTTGGGCCTCTCAAGAATCTGAATGACACCATCTGGAGCGGTCCCTCCCCGAGCCTGGAGGA
>CAYLNA010000380.1:0-2294 GCA_964384665.1 uncultured Desulfovibrionaceae bacterium
GAAACGACCATCAGCACCGTCGTTGACCAGAACGTGCTGGAGGACATGATCCTGCGGATTCGGGCCGCTTTCGAGAGCGTCATCACGCACATGGAGCAGGACAACCGCGACTTGGTCGAAATGAGTTATACCGACCCGCTGACCAAGCTCAGCAACCGGCGGGCCTTTGACCGCTACTTCCAGACCACGGTCGCCGAGCATCTGGTCACGGGCCTCCCCTTGAGTCTCTTGCTGGCGGACATCGACCACTTCAAGAAATTCAACGACATGTATGGCCACCGCATCGGCGATCAGGCCCTGGTCACGGTGGCCGGGAAGCTCATGGGCTACGGCAAGAAATACGCCACCACCCCGAACCGGGCCTTTTTCCCGGCCCGGTACGGCGGCGAGGAGTTCGTGGTTGTTCTGCCGGGTCTCGACGTCCGGGAAGCGGCCGAGGACGCCGAGAACTTGCGGGCGATCATCGAGGAATACGATTTCATCATCCGCGACTACAATGGCCAGGTTCTGCAAAAAGGCATCAAGATCACCGTGTCCATCGGCGTGGCCGGGCTCCAGCCGGGTCATGGGGGGACGGCCGGGCTCCGCCTCGTGGACGACGCGGATCGGGCCATGTACCAAGCCAAGGCCGGGGGGCGAAATCAGGTCCGGGCTCTGACCGCCTGACTGGCCACGAAACGGCTTGCGTGACGGCTCCCTGGAAAACTCCGGGGAGCTTTTTTTACGCCGTGATTCGACACTCGGCCATGATTCGTCGCAGTCGGTGGGCATAGGTGTGCGCGGCCAGGATGTGTTCCCGCCAGGCCCGGCGCAATTCGTCCTTGCGGGCTGGGCGGGCGGCGAGGTCCCGGAGCCGGGCGCGGGCCTGGGCCGGCGTGTCGAAACGTATCTCGCGGGTCAGTTCCGGCGGAAAAATATCCAGACCGGGCGTGGCGTCCGTGAGCAGGAAGCCGCCGCTGGCCCAGACGTCGAAGTGGCGCTGGGTCAGGCCGTGGGGCAGGAGGAGGCTGGTCAGGTTCAGGCAGAACGAGGCCTGACGATAGGCCTGAGCCAAGCCGGCGTAATAGTCCACGGGCGGACGCAGACGGGCGGCGGGAACCAGCTCGGCCCAGGCCGCGTCGCCGACGATGGTCAGGTCCTCGGTTTGGGCCAGCTCGCGTAGCACGCCGACTCGCCAAGCTTCCGAGGTCAACTCCGCGCCCAGGCCGATGTTCCGCACGTTAGGGCCGGGCCAGAGCGATCCGCCAAGCTGCTCGCGCCACCAACCGAAATGGGCCTGGCGGCCGGGCAGACGGCGTGCGGTCTGGAGCAGGGCCTCGGGCGCGGCGCTGGCGGCGAAAAAGGCGTCGCGGTCCGGAAATCGGTTGCGGCCGACAAAGAGCAGATCGCGGCCATGCGGGCAGGGCGGACCCGGCGGGAAGATGTCGGAATCCGTGGCCAGGGGCAGATGGATGGCCCGCGCGCCGAGTTCGCGCAGCGGAGCCATGAACCAGTCGTCGGTCACGGCCAGGAGCAATTTTTTCCAGAGCCGGTTTTTTTGGGCCGAGAGCAGATGGAAGGGATTGTCCACGCACCAGACCGCGACCGCGACGCCGGCCGCTTCGAGCCGGGCCTGGTTTTCGCCGTATGGGTCCAGGCCGTGGAAATTGACGCTCAAAAAGAGCGCGGGCGCTTCCCGGTCGAGCAGCCGGGTCAGCTCGTCCGCGCTCAGGGCCGCCGGCAGGCGACGGGGCGAAAAATCAAGCTGCAGGGCGGCCTTGGCCAGTTCCGGCGCGACGAGGGCGTGGTCCGGTCCGGGCAGCCAGATGGTCCGCGCGCGCGGGGCGCGGGACGTCGCGCGCAGGCGGGCGATCAGGGGCTGCCAGAACGAGGGGAAAAGTCTGGCGTTGGGCGTGTAGATCAGGGTCCGCGCGGACTTCGCCAGGTCCAGGGCGCGTTCCGGGTCGACGCGGGTCCAGGCTGGCGGGATGCCCGCGCGCCACTGGGGGGGCATCTGGGCCTCGAAGTCCGGGGCCTCGATCCAGAAGACGCGGTCTGCGGCGGGGCAGAGGCGGGCGCTGGCCGCGCTGTCCGGCCCCAGGCCCCACAGCACGAGGGCGGCCCCGCTTCCGGCCATGCGGTGGTATTGCTCTCCGCTGGGGAGCGATGTAGGAACTCCCAGCTCGTTTTTAATCTTTACACGTATGGGTCTGGCTGGCATGAAGGCGCTCGCTCGGGCGTCCCGAGGCCTGTCCGGCTTCGGAACGCATGAAACAATACCGCGATTTTTATTTCAAAAAGGCCAAACAGGATAA
>CAYLNA010000381.1:0-2278 GCA_964384665.1 uncultured Desulfovibrionaceae bacterium
AGGTCTCGGGCATCTACCTGCAAGACATCTTCCCCTCCATCCCGGCCCAGGTCTTCCAGGTCGCGCCGTTCCCGATGATGATCGTGACGCTTTTGGCCGTGAATCTCGGAAGAATGAGCTTCGTGCAGGATCTGCTGCGCCGCTACCCCTTCCTGAAACGCTTCTCGGGCGGCTGGCCCATCACCGCGCCGGCCGCGCTGGGCCAGGATTTCGATCCGAAGAAAGGATTATGACGGCAAAGGGGCCTGACCCCCTGATTTTGACGCCCAAGGCAGCGAAGCCGTTGTCGATCGGCCGCGACGGCAACTGGTCGCCGCACAGCCGAAGCGCGCACAGGGGACCCCATGACGCCAGAAGCCCAGGCCCGACAGATTCCGAGCAATAACGAATTGAGCGAACTGCTTGAGTAAATGACCATCCATCTGCAAAGCGTGGAAGCATTACGCGGCGTGCTCGCCAAAACATTTCATATCCGCCGCCCAACGCCAAAACATCCTCCGCGCCGCCTTTGCCGGTGAACTGGCGCCCCAGGACCCAAACGACGAACCGGCAAGCCGGCTGCTGGAACGCATCCGGGCCGAACGCGCCGCCATGGGCAAAACCGCCAAGCCGCGTGGCCGCAAGGCCAAGGAGCAAAGATGACCACACGCAAGAAGCCAGAGGTCCAAACCGCGCCCGCCACGCTGACCGGCGACGCCGCGCCCTTGGTGTCCGATCTGAAGCGCCTCATCGAGGAGGCCCGGCATGCCGCCGCCGTGGCGGTCAATGCCGGCTTGACCCTGCTGTATTGGCGCATGGGCCAACGCATTGGCCAGGATGTGCTGGGCGGCGAACGCGCCGCGCATGGCGAATCAATTGTCTCGACGCTGTCGAGACAATTGACCCTGGAGCATGGCCGCAGCTTCAGCAGCAAGACGCTGTGGCACATGGTGCGTTTTGCTCAGGCTTTTCCGGATGCTGAAATTGTCTCGACACTATCGAGACAATTGAGCTGGAGCCACTTCCTCGACCTGATCTACCTGAAAGATCCGCTGGCGCGGGACTTCTATGCCCAGCTGTGCAGTCTCGAAGGTTGGAGCGTGCGCACGTTGCGCAAGCGCATTGGGAGCCTGTTGTTCGAGCGCACTGCCGTGGCCCGGCAGCCGGATCAGTTCATCCGCCAAGCATTGGACGACATACATGCAACGGGAGAACTGACGCCACCTCTGGTGCTCAAAGACCCGTATGTACTCGACTTTCTGGGCTTGCAGGACCGCTACGTTGAGAAAGATCTGGAGGATGCCATTCTTCGCGAATTGGAAAAATTCCTCTTGGAACTGGGCGCCGGCTTCAGCTTCGTGGCGCGGCAGCGCCGCATCCAGCTCGACAACGACGATTTCTACATCGACCTGCTGTTCTACAACCGCAAGCTGCGCCGTCTGGTGGCGCTGGAACTGAAACTGGGCGACTTCAAGGCCGAGTACAAGGGCCAGATGGAGCTGTACCTGCGCTGGCTGGCCAAATACGATCAGGAACCTGGCGACGGGCCGCCGCTGGGCATCATCCTCTGCACGGGCAAAAAACGCGAACAAATCGAACTGCTGGAACTGGGCCAGTCTGGCATCCATGTCGCTGAGTACCTCACGGTTCTGCCGCCGCGCGAAGCCTTTGAACACAAGATCCAAACCGCCCTGCAAACCGCCCGCATGCGCCTGGGCCAAGAGATTCACGAATGAACCCTCCTCCCTCATCCAAAAAGTCTGGAACTTCTGCCACACCCTGCGCGACGACGGCGTGGGCTACGGCGACTACCTAGAGCAGCTGACCTATCTGCTCTTTCTGAAAATGGCCCACGAATATTCCCAGGAACCCTACTGCCGCGACTCGCGCATTCCGGCCGGGTTTGACTGGGAATCGCTACGCGGCAAGACCGGCGAGCCGCTGGAAACTCACTATCTGGCCATGCTGCACACGCTTGGCACGGAAACGGAGCGTTTCAGATTTTACAGCCACGCGGATCTGACCGCCCGCGACAAGGCCAGCCTGGATGTCTTCTGGCTCAAGGACGACAGCCTCGAACGCCTGGACGACCTGCCCGCGCCGGAAGTGCTCCAGCAGGAAATCATCGAACACCTGGAAGCGGCTCTGGCCTCATTTCGGGAAATGGCCGAAGGGCTGCGACGCGAGGACGTCCGGAAATAAAAAGCGGCCCGCCTTCGGGCCGCTCCCAACGTCGGACACGACTGGCCTACCACGAAGAAATCAGGCGCAGGATACGCCGCGCCAGTTTGTCCAGGGC
>CAYLNA010000382.1:0-2264 GCA_964384665.1 uncultured Desulfovibrionaceae bacterium
ACCATCAAGGACCGCATCGCCCGCATCAACGAATCCCTGCACCAGATCGACTACAATCCGGGCCGCTTCATCGTGCTCGAATCCCAGCCCACGCCCGACCCCGAGATCCGCGACTTCCAGAATGAGCTGCGGGCCTGCACCGAGGGCGCGCTGACCGGCTCCGAGGACGCCCAGTATTCCGAGGCCAAGTTCCTCCAGGTCAGGGCCATCATCGAACGCTTCCGGGGGCGGGAAGGAACCGCAGATCAGGACAAGCGCTGGCGGGACAAAGTCACGGACGTGCGCACCTGGTTCCTGTTCGCGGCCAGCGAGCGCTGGAAGGAGGATGGAAGCGAGTTCGAGCACTATTCGGATTCGGGCGGCAAATCCGGCGGACAAAAGGAAAAGCTGGCCTACACCATCCTGGCCGCCAGCCTGGCCTATCAGTTCGGCCTGGAATGGGGGGCGGTGCGCTCCCGCTCCTTCCGCTTCGTGGTCATCGACGAGGCCTTTGGCCGGGGCTCGGACGAGTCGGCCCAATACGGCCTGAAACTCTTCGGGCAGCTCAACCTGCAACTGCTCATCGTCACGCCCTTGCAGAAGATCCACATCATCGAACCGTTCATCTCCGGAGTCGGCTTCGTGCACAACGACGACGGCCGTTCGTCCAAGGTCCGCAATCTGACCATCGAGGAATACCACGCCGAAAAAGCGCGGCTGGCAAAGCCATGAGCTGGACCTCGGCCGCGGACATCCGCGCGAAGGCGCGCGCGATGTGGGATCGGGGCGAATTGCTGGCCGCATTGATCGCGGCCGAAACGCCCTTCCCGCTGCGCATCCCCCTCAAGCGGCCGAAAAGCGGGGAACTGGACGCACGCTTCGACGAGGTCCGGGCTTGGGTCCGCGACCTGCGGGCACTGCCCCACTGCCGCCTGGAAATGCGTGAAATCGACCACCGCATCCTGGGCGCGAACACCGTGCCCCAGGCGGTCTGGATCGAGAGCCTGGACGACGCCATCCGCCTTGCAGGCAAGACCAGGGACGCGGCGCGCTTCACTGCCCTGTGCGCACAAACTGAAGGCTTTCCATTCCTTTCTCCCTGGCTGATCAAACGCCCGCTGCGCGCTCTGGAGCTGGCCGAGGACTGGCCCCGACTCCTGGCTTTCGTGGACTGGATGCGCCGCAATCCGCGCCCCGGCGTCTATCTGCGGCAGGTCGATCAGCCCGGTCTGCACACCAAATTCATCGAAGCCCACCGGGGCGTGCTGGCGGAACTGCTCGACCTGGCCCTGCCCGCCGAGGCTATCGACCAGAGCGCCACGGGAGTCGCCCACTTCGCTAGGCGGTACGGCTTTCTGGACAAACCCGTACGCGTCCGCCTGCGCCTTCTCGATCCGGCGCTCTGCCCCTGGCCGGACGGGGGCGCGCCGGATCTGACCGTGGACCGCGACCATCTGGCGCGCATGCCGCTGGCGCCGCGCACGGTCTTCATCACCGAGAACGAAGTCAATTTCCTGGCTTTTCCACCCGTTCCGGGCAGCCTGATCATCTTTGGCGGGGGCTATGGGTTCGAGATGCTGGACGGACTGGACTGGCTGGAGCGCGCCCGCGTTTTCTACTGGGGCGACATCGACACCCACGGCTTCGCCATCCTGGACGAGCTGCGCGCGCACTGCCCCCGGGCCCGGTCGTTCCTGATGGACCGGACCACGCTCCTGGCCTGCGAGGCGTGTTGGGGATGGGAAAAAAAACAGACCGCGCGCGACCTGCCCCGGCTCACGCCCGAGGAAGCGGCGCTGTATGACGATTTGCGCGACAACCGCATCCGCGCCGAGCTACGTCTGGAGCAGGAGCGGATCGGATTCGATCGGGTCCGGGACGCCCTGAACCGACTCGACGCCTGACGAAAGCGGAACTCACCCCGAAACGGCGCGGACGACCTCGTGCACGGCGTCGAGTTTGCGCAGCTTGTCGATGATGGCGTAGAGCTGGGTGGTGGTTTTGACCTCGATGACGAAATCCAGCTCGGTCATGCCGTCCACGCCGGAAGAGAACTGACCGGAATCGATGTTGACCCCCTCCTTGGCCAGAAGCCCGCTGACCTGCCCCAGCACGCCGCGCTGGTTCTTGCAGACGACCTTGATCCGGGCCGGCAGGACCTTCGATTCTTCCTGACCGCCCCAGCTCACGTCCAGCAGGCGCTCCACCTCCATGTTGGCGACATTGGGGCAGTCCTGGGTGTGGATGGTCACGCCCAGGCCGCGGCTGATGTAGCCGATGATCGG
>CAYLNA010000383.1:0-2254 GCA_964384665.1 uncultured Desulfovibrionaceae bacterium
ACGCCGTGGCCCAGAGCCGGGGCTACGCGCCCTTGTCCCCGGCCCCTTGGACCGCCCTGGGACTGACCGAAAACCAAGCCAAGGCATCCTGATCGTTCACCCTCCTCCCGGTGAGGCCGCCAGCGGATTGGGCGAATCCGCTGGCGGCTGTTTTGTTTGGAGCCATGAACGTATGCGATCAAGGGGCGGGCTTTCAGGCGGATGTCGAGCCATCGCCATGGCAATGGTCTATCCAAGCATATATCTATCGATAAATTAAATTTAACATATTGAAAAATTCTTTCCATGCTCCCTAATGATGGCGGGAAAAGCACCCGCGCAGTGGTTGGGCGGGCGCGAAACGTTCACTCCACAATCGTTCAGGGAGGAAATCATGGAATTGTCACGTCGAGGATTCCTCAAGGCGACCGGCGTCGGCGTCACCGGCTTGGCGCTGGGCCAGCTGGGGATCGATCTCGGCCCGGCCCAGGTCTATGCGGCAAGCATGAAGATCGAGGGAGCCAAGGAGGCCATCTCCATTTGTCCATTCTGTTCCTGCGGCTGCAACGTCATCGTGCATTCCAAGGACGGAAAAATCATCAATGTCGAGGGCGATCCGGACTTTCCCATCAGCGGTGGCGGGCTGTGCGCCAAGGGCGCTTCGCTCAAATCCCTGCACACCAGTCCCGAACGGCTGACCAAGCCGCTCTACCGCGCGCCGGGCAGTGACAAGTGGGAGGAAAAGGACTGGGATTGGATGATGGAACGCATCGCCAAACGCATCAAGGATCAGCGCGACAAAGATTTCAAGGAAAAGAACGCCGCCGGCCAGACGGTCAACCGCGTGGAAAGCATGTTTCACCTCGGCTCCTCGCAGGTTTCCAACGAAGAAGCCGCCGTGCTGCACCAGATGATCCGCGCCTTCGGCTTTGTCCATTTCGATCATCAGGCCCGCATCTGTCACAGTCCGTCCGTCCCGGCCCTGGCCGAATGTTTTGGTCGCGGGGCCATGACCAACCACTACAATGACATCGGCAACGCCGACGCCATCCTGATCATGGGCAGCAACGCGGCGGAACACCATCCCATGTCCTTCAAATGGTGTCTCGAAGCCAAGAGCAAGGGCGCGGTGGTCATCCATGTCGATCCGAAATTTTCGCGCACCTCGGCCCGCAGCAGCTATCACGTGCCCATCCGGTCCGGCACGGACATCGCCTTTCTGGGCGGCATGGTGAAGTACATTCTCGAAAACAAGAAATACTTCGCCGATTACGTGCTCGACTACACCAACGCGTCTTTTTTGGTGGGCGAAAAGTATTCCTTCAAGGATGGCATGTTCTCGGGATTCGACCCAAAAACAAACACCTATGACAAGAGCACCTGGGCCTTCGAGAAGGACGAGAAGGGCATGGTCAAGCGCGACAAGACCCTGAAGCATCCGCGCTGCGTCATCAACGTCATGCGCGATCACTACGATCGCTACAGCCTGGACCGCGTTTCCAGCGTGACCGGCGTGTCCAAGGAAGACCTGCTCAAGGTCTACGAGACGTACGCGGCCACGGCCAAGCCGGACAAGGCCGGAACCATCCTCTACGCCCTGGGCTGGACCCAGCATAGCGTGGGCGTGCAGAATATCCGGCTTTCGGGTTTGGTGCAGCAGCTTTTGGGCAATATCGGCATCGCGGGCGGCGGCATCAACGCCATGCGCGGCGAGCCCAATGTCCAGGGCACCACGGACCACGCCCTGCTCTACGGCTATCTGCCGGGGTATCACAGCACGCCCACGGCCAAGTATCAGAAGCTGGACGACTACCTGAAGACCTATACTCCGACCACGGCCGACCCCATGAGCGTCAACTGGTGGAGCAACCGGCCCAAGTACGTGGTCAGCCTGCTCAAGTCCTGGTACGGCGACAACGCCACCAAGGACAACGATTTCTGTTTCAATTACGTGCCCAAGATGGACCCTGGCGTGGACTATTCACACCTGTATATCTTCGATCGCATGTACAAGGGCGAGATCCATGGCGGTTTTTGCTTCGGTCATAATCCCTGTCAGAGCGTCCCGAACAGCAACAAGGTCCGCAAGGCTTGGGACAAGCTCGATTGGCTGGTCATGGGCGAGGTCTTCCACAACGAGACCACGGACAACTGGCGTCGTCCCGGCGTGGACCCCAAGACCGTCAAGACCGAAATCTTCCTGCTCCCCTCGGCCTATCGGGCGGAAAAGGACGGCACCATCTCCAACTCCGGTCGTTGGCAGATGTGGCACTAC
>CAYLNA010000384.1:0-2253 GCA_964384665.1 uncultured Desulfovibrionaceae bacterium
ATTACGGCCGCCAGGGCATTGTCGGGGCGCGGCCGGAAAAGGAACTGGGCGTGCACGCCGTGCGCGGAGGGGACGTGGTTGGCGATCACACCGTTTATTTCTTCGGACCGGGCGAGCGGATCGAGGTCACGCACCGCGCCCATTCGCGCGAGAACTTCGCGCGCGGGGCGTTGCGCGCCGCGGCCTGGCTGGCCGGCCAGCAACCGGGCCCGCTCCGATCCATGAACCAGCTCCTGGGAGAATAGGGTGTTCACCTCCTTGGGCCAGGCCCGCGCCCGATTGGGCGATGTCATCCTTGGCAAGGACGAGCAGATCCGGCTGGCCCTGACCTGCCTCTTCGCCCGGGGACATCTCTTGATCGAGGACATTCCGGGCATCGGCAAGACCACCCTGGCCAAGGCCCTGGCCACGGTCCTGGGCCTGGAGTTCAAGCGGGTGCAGTTCACCAACGACCTGCTCCCGGCGGACCTGCTGGGCGTCTCCATCTTCGACGCCCAGACCTCGTCCTTCGCCTTCCATCCCGGCCCGGTCTTCACCAACGTGCTCTTGGCCGACGAGATCAACCGGGGCACGCCGCGCACCCAGAGCGCCCTGCTGGAGGTGATGGAAGAGCAGCAGGTCAGCCTGGACCAGGCCACGCGGCCCCTGCCCCGGCCGTTTTTCGTCCTGGCCACGCAGAACGCCCTGGATCAAGCCGGAACCTATCCCTTGCCCGAGTCGCAGCTGGATCGTTTTTTGTTCCGCCTGAGCCTGGGCTATCCGGATCCGGACTCCGAGCTGGCATTGCTCGGCCGGTCCCACGCCGCCGGTCGGCCGGTGCTGCCGGACCCGGTCATGAACGCCGACGAGGTCCTGCTCATCCAGGAGCGCGTGGATCAGGTCCGGACCACGGACCCGCTCCTGCGCTATGTGCGCGCTCTGCTGGAGCGGACCCGCTCCGGCGGGTTCGTCAACGGTCTGTCCCCCAGGGCCGGGCAGGGGCTGGTGCGGGCCGCGCGGTCCTGGGCCTTTCTGGACGGGCGGGATTATGTCCTGCCCGAGGACGTGCAGGTCGTGTTCCCGAGTCTGGCCGGGCATCGGCTGCGCCCCACCGACGGGCGCGGCGTGGACGCGCGCGCCCTGCTCGATGACGTTCCCATTCCGTAAGGTCCGAGGCTGGAGGCCGCCGTGGCATTGCCGAGATTCATCCGCGAGCTGATCCTGGCCCGGCAGCGGGCCATCCTGCCGCAGCGCCTGGGCCGCAAGCGGATCTATATCCTGCCCACCCGGTCCGGTTTCGTCTTCGGGTTCTTTCTGCTGGCCATGCTCGTGGCCGCCATCAACTACACCAACAATCTCGCATTTTTGCTGACCTTTTTGCTCGGCTCCATCGCCATTGTCTCGGCCATCCACGCCTACGCCAACCTGGCCGGACTGGAACTGGAAGGGGTGCGCGTCGCGCCCGCCTACTGCCGGGAAGAGGCCAGGGTCCATCTGGTCCTGCGCTCCGGCGGCCGGACCCGCCCGGCTCTGCGGGTTCGCGTCGGCGTTTCCTTGCGCGATCTGTCCCTGGATACGGACGAGCGCCGCGAACTGGAACTGCGCGTGCCGACCACGCGGCGCGGCCTCATGCCCCTGCCGACCGTGGTCGTCAGCACGCGCTTTCCCCTGGGCCTGTTCCGGTGCTGGTCTCCGAACATCCTGCCGGTCAGCGGCCTGGTCTATCCCGAGCCCATCCCGACGGATCTGCGCGAGAGCGGGGCGGCCCAGGCCGGAGCCCAGGACCAGCCGGGCGCTGGTCTGGGCCTGATTGGCGAGTTCGGCGGCATCCGCCCCTACCGGCCCGAGGACGGCATGTCCCGCGTGTCCTGGAAGGCCTCGGCGCGCGGGGTGGGACTGTTCGCCAAGGAATTCGTGTCCGGGGTGGGTTCGACCCTGCTCCTGGACTGGGATCTGGTCCGGGCCGCGAGCCACGAGGAGCGCATCGGGCGTTTGGCCGGCATGGTCCGCGAGGCGGAGCGGTGCGGCCTGTCCTATGGTCTGCGCCTGCCCAGTCGGGAGATCGCCCTGGGCGGCGGGGCCATGCATGCCCATGCCTGCCTGGAAGCGTTGGCCCTTTTGCCGGAGGAATCATGAATCACGACAAGCGCCGCTTCGTGGTCGTGCTGGGAGCCGTGGCCGTGGCTTTCGCCCCGCATTTGGCCCATGTGCCGCTTCTCGTGTCCCTGTTTGTCGGCGCGGCCTGGGGCTATGCCCTGGCCATGCAGTTTCGGG
>CAYLNA010000385.1:0-2251 GCA_964384665.1 uncultured Desulfovibrionaceae bacterium
TCCTCGGCGGTCTCGAAGACCGTGTACAGCACCACGTCGGTCTCGGGTATGGACGCGAACACGTCCGTGCTCACGGTCAGGCTTTTCAACTCCGGAATCAGACCGGGCAGGGCTTCGAGCATGGACTTCATGATGGCCGCGTTCTCGGCGGCGGTCTTGCCCTCGGCCGTTTCCTTCAGTTTCCACATAACAATATGACCAACCATGGTTTCCTCCGTCAAATCGTCCAAAAGTGATGAAAAAGGTGCGGCTCGGCGTGCATCCGCCGCCGCACGACCTCGGGCGTCAGGGCCGATACATCCCGGCCTTGCAAAAACCTCTCGCGCACCAGGCTGGCGCTGATGTCCAAACGTGGGATACTCAGAAACACCACGCACCGGCCGCCCTCGATCCGGCGCACCCGCGGCCCTTCCGCGCGCCACGTCCAGTGCGCGCTCATGAACCGGTCCACGGCCGCCAGATCCAATCCGCTCCGATCAGCCACGACGATGTCCGTGGTCAACGGCAGTTCCAGGCCCCGATACCAGTCCGGCAGGGTCAGAAAATCCGTGCTGCCCATGATGAAGACAAAGGGCGTGTCTGGACTAGCCGCGCGCAACCGGGCCATGGTTTCAAAGGAATAGGACGGCCCGTCCACCTCGGCTTCGATGGCGCTGACCCCCAGGCCGTCCACCCCGGCCACGGCCTCCCGGATCAGTTCAAGGCGCAGCGCGAACGGAAGCAGCCCCAGCTCCGGCTTGTGCGGCGGAACATGGGCCGGCGCGAAATCCACCCGCTTCAGGTCCAGGGCTTCGCGCGCCTCGATGGCCATGCGCAGATGCCCGTTGTGGACCGGATTGAACGAGCCGCCGAAAATCCCGACGGCTCCAGTCAGAACCCGGGTCCTATTCACGCACCTGCCCCTGCCCGAACACGATGAACTTCTGGCTGGTCAGTTCCTGCACGCCCATGGGGCCGTAGGCGTGGATCTTGGAAGTACTAATGCCGATTTCCGCGCCCAGGCCCAATTCTCCGCCGTCGTTGAAACGGGTCGAGGCGTTGATGAGCACGCAGGACGCGTCCACCGTGTTCAGAAAGCGCATGGCCCGGTCATGGGCGGCGGTCAAAATGGCCTCGGAATGGCCCGAACCATGGGCCGCGATATGATCCTCGGCCTCGGTCTGGGAGCCGACAACCTTGACGGCCATGGTCAGGCTCAAGAACTCGAAGCCGTAATCCGAAGCAGCGGCCGCCGTGGCCGCGCTCCCGAGCAGGGGCAGGGCTTTGGGACAGGCCCGATAGGCCACGCCGAACGGAGCCAGATGCGCGGCCAGCCGGGGCAGGAAGGAAGCGGCAATGTCCTCGTGCACCAGCAGGCATTCCAGGGCGTTGCAGACACCGGGACGCTGCACCTTGGCGTTTTCGATGATGGCCAGGGCCCGGTCCTGGTCGGCGTCCTTGTGCACATAGATATGGCACACGCCCTTGTAATGCTTGAGCACGGGCATGGTCGCGGCCTTGACCACGGCCCGGATCAGCCCCTCGCCGCCGCGCGGGATGACCACGTCGATATAGTCGTCCAGAGCCAGCAGATGGGTGACCGCGGCCCGGTCCGTGGTCGGGACCATCTGCACGCACCCGCCGGGCAGGCCGGCCTGATTCAGCGCCTGCTGGAGCAGGCCGCCCAGGATCAGATTGGAATGATAGGCCTCGGACCCGCCGCGCAGGATGACGCTGTTGCCGGCCTTCAGACACAGAATGGCCGCGTCGATGGTCACGTTGGGGCGGGACTCATAAATGATGGCGATAACCCCAAGCGGGATGCGCATGCGCCCGACCAAAAGCCCGTTGGGCCGGCGGACCATGTTCTCCACCTCGCCCACCGGATCGGGCAGGGTGGCCACGTGGCGGCAGGCCCCGGCCATGGAGGCCACGGTCTTGTCGGTGATGCGCAGGCGGTCCACGCGGGCAGCATCCAGGCCGGCCGCCTGGGCAGCGTCCAGGTCTTTGGCGTTGGCCGCGAAAATCCCGGCCGCAGACGATTCAAGCAGCCCGGCCAGAATGGTCAGCGCCTCGTTGCGCTGACGGCCGGACGCCGTGGCCAGCTCGCGGGAAGCGGCCTTGGCGGCCTGGGCCAGGGCAAGCATTTGTGATTCCAGATTCATCCCTCTCCCATCCTTGGTTGCGGTTCAATCGATTGTCGAAAATCGGATCCATCCCGAACTATACCAACCCCCGCCCACGCGCAAGAAAACGCGGCCGGCAAAGGCGG
>CAYLNA010000386.1:0-2249 GCA_964384665.1 uncultured Desulfovibrionaceae bacterium
AGGGTGGTTTTGATGACCGTGTCGGGGTTCAGGGACATGGACTGGATGCCGCATTCGACCACGAATTCCGCGAACTCCGGATAGTCGCTTGGGGCCTGGCCGCAGATGCCGATGTACTTGCCCTTTTTGACCGCGACCTCGATGACCTGTTTGACGAACTTCTTCACCGCCGGGTTGCGTTCGTCATAGACGTGGGCGACCAGGGCCGAGTCGCGGTCCACGCCGAGGATGAGCTGGGTCAGGTCGTTGGTGCCGATGGAGAAGCCGTCAAAGACTTCCAGAAATTCCTCGGCCAGGATGACGTTGGACGGAATCTCGCACATGCCGATGATTTTCAGGCCATTCTCGCCCTGTTTGAGACCGAATTCGGCCATGGTCTCGATGACCTTTTTCGCTTCCTCCACGGTGCGCGGGAAGGGAATCATGATTTCGACATTGGTCAGGCCCATGTCTTCGCGGATTTTTTTCATGGCCCGGCACTCCAGCCCGAAAGCCTCCTTGTAGTCCTTCGAATAGTAGCGCGAGGCCCCGCGCCAGCCGATCATGGGGTTTTCCTCGCTCGGCTCGAAGAGCTTGCCGCCGATGAGGTTGGCGTATTCGTTGGACTTGAAGTCCGAGAGGCGCACGATGACCTGCTTGGGGTAAAAGGCGGCGGCCAGCATGCCGACGCCTTCGGCCAGCTTGTCCACGAAGAATTCGGCCTTGTCCGCGTAGCCGGAGGTCATGTCCGCGATGGCGCGTTTTAAAATCTCATCGGGTAGGGTCTCGAAGTTCAAAAGGGCCAGGGGGTGGATTTTGATGTAGGAGTTGATGATGAACTCCTCCCGGGCCAGACCCACTCCGTCGTTGGGGATGAAGCTCTTCTCGAAGGCCTGCTCCGGGCTGGCCAGATTCATCATGATCTTGGTCTTGGGCTTGGGCAGGGCACCCAGGTCCGTTTCCTGGATTTCAAACGGCACGAGGCCCTTGTAGACCGTGCCGATGGAGCCCTCGGAGCAGTCCACCGTGACCGCCTCTCCCTGGGCCAGTTTCATGGTCGCGTTGCCCGTGCCGACGATGCACGGAATGCCCAGTTCCCGGCTGACAATGGCCGCGTGGCAGGTCCGGCCGCCCCGGTTGGTGACGATGGCCGAGGCGATTTTCATGATCGGCTCCCAGTCCGGGTCGGTCATGTCCGTGACCAGGACCTCGCCCTTGCGGAAGGCGTGGATCATCTGCGCGGACTTGATGACCTGCACCGGCCCCTGGCCGATGAGCTCGCCCACGGATTGCCCTTCGACCAGCACTTCGCCTTTTTCCTTCAAGACATATTTTCTGAGCTTGGCCCGGTCTTTCAGGGAATGCACGGTTTCGGGCCGGGCCTGGACAATGAACAGCTCGCCGCTGTGGCCGTCCTTGGCCCATTCGATGTCCATGGGCGTGAATTGGCCGCGATGGGCGCTGTAGTGCTCCTCGATGGTGCAGGCCATGCGGGCCAGGGCCACGACCTCGTCATCATTGAGCACCAGGCGGCGGCGGTCCTCCTCGGGCACGGCCACGTTCTTGGTCGGGGCCTTGGCGTCGGTGGTGTAGATCATCTTGATGGCCTTGCCGCCGGTGCGCTTCATGATGATGGGCTTGAAGCCCAGCCGCAGGGTCGGCTTGAAGATGTACCATTCGTCCGGGTTGACCGCGCCCTGGACCACGTTTTCGCCCAGGCCCCAGGCTCCGGTCAGGAAAACCGCGTCCTGAAATCCGGTTTCGGTGTCGATGGAGAACATGACCCCGCTGGATGACAGGTCCGAACGGACCATCTTCTGCACGCCGATGGACAGGGCGATGGAGAAATGGTCGAAGCCTTTGTCCTGGCGGTAGGAGATGGCCCGGTTGGTGAAAAGGGAAGCGAAGCAGCGCTGGCAGGAGTCGAGCAGTTCCTCTGGGCCGCGGATGTTCAGGTAGGTCTCCTGCTGGCCGGCGAAACTGGCGTCGGGCAGATCCTCGGCCGTGGCCGAGGAGCGCACGGCCACGTCCACGTTCGGGCCGTATTCGGCTTCCAGCTTGCGGTAGGCCGCGACAATGGAGGTTTGCAGGTCGGCCGGGATTTCCAGGTTGCGGATCAGCGACCGGATACGGCTGCCGCGCTCCATCAGATTGTCCATGTCGTGGGTGTCCAGGCCCGCCAGCATGGCCTTGATTTTGTCCATGGCCCCGGACGCGGCCATGAGATGCCGGTAGCTGTGGGCCGTGATGGCGAACCCGTTGGGGATTTT
>CAYLNA010000387.1:0-2248 GCA_964384665.1 uncultured Desulfovibrionaceae bacterium
ATGACACGGATCGCGGGCCGCTCCAGGCGGATGTCCCGGCCCCGGTCGTCGGTGACGCGGACTTCGGCCAGGGCCGATCCGGTCAGGGCCGGACCGGTCAGGATCGATCCGGCCAGAACGAGCAGTTCAAGAACGAGGCACCAGATGGGCCTGGGGCGCGCCGGTGACGGGATGGGCGGACACGCGGATGGGTGTTTCATAGATTTCGCTCAATATCGCTTCGGTGAAAACGTCGGAGGTTCGTCCGTCGTGGACGATGCGGCCCTGTTTCAGAAAGACGAGGCGCTGGCAATAGAGGGCGGCCAGGTTCAGGTCGTGGACCACGGTCACCACGGTCAGGCCGGTCGCGTTGCGGGTCCGGAGCAGTTCATACAGGTCGATGGTCCGGGCCGCGTCCATGTTCGAGGCGGCCTCGTCCAGAAAGAGCAGGTCCGTGTCCTGGGCCAGGGCCCTGGCCATGAGCACGCGCTGGGTTTCTCCGCCGGAGAGGGCCGTGGCGGAGCGCCGGGCCAGCTCCTGGCATCCGGCCGCATCCATGGCCGCATGCGCGGCGGCGTGGTCGGTCTGCGCGTATCCGCCCAGCACGGACAGATAGGGGTAGCGGCCCATGAGGACCACGGATTCGACCCTGGTCGGGGGCAGGTCCGGAGCGTTCTGGGCCACTGTGGCGCACAGCTTGGCCCGGGCCCGCGCGGGCAAGGCGTGGATGTCCCGGCCGGCCACCAGGGCCGCGCCCGACTGGGGCCGCAGCACTCCGGACAGAACCCGGACCAGGGTGGTTTTGCCGCTGCCGTTGGGACCGAGCAGGCCGACGAACTCGCCGCGTTCCACGCGCAGGCTCACGTCGCGCAGGATGGACGCGCCGCCGTATCCGGCGTGGAGATTTCGGGCCTGGATCATGCCCGGCGGCCTCGGCCGGCCAGAATCAGGCAGAAAAACGGACCGCCGAAAAGGGCCGTGACCACGCCGGCCGGGAGTTCCGCCCCGTGATCCAGGATGGACCGGGCCAGTGTGTCGGACCAGAGCATGAGCAGGCCTCCGCCCAGGGCCGAGAACACGAGCAGGCTGCGGGCTTCGCCTCCGCCGAGCAGGCGGATCAGATGTGGCACCACCAGCCCGACAAAGCCAATGATCCCGGACACGCTGACCGCCGCCGCCGTGAGCAGCCCAGCCCCGACCACAAGCACGATCCGGGCCCGGTTCACGGCCACGCCGAGTTGGGCCGCCTGTTCGCCGCCCAGGGCCAGCAAATCCAGCTCCCTGGCCTGGGCCAGGACCAGAAGCGCCCCCGGCAGGAGATAGGGCAGCATCAATCCGGCCTGGGTCCAGCTGCGGCCCTGGAAACTGCCCATGATCCAGAAGACGATGGCCGAGACTGATTCTTCGTTCAGGGCCTTGATCAGCGTCAGGAGCGCGCCGAGCACGGTCGAGACCACGATGCCCCCCAGAATCAGGCTTTCGCGGGACAGGCCGCCGCTGATCCGGCTTAAGGACAGGACCAGAGCCAGGGCCGTGAAGGCTCCGAGCAGGGCGGCCAGGGGAAGCATGGGCAGCGTCGTTGTGCCGGTCCAGCCCAGGGTCAGGGCCAGGGCCGCGCCGCAGGCCGCGCCGCTGGAAATGCCCAGGGTGAAGGGATCGGCCAGGGGATTGCGCAGCAGGCCCTGAAAGACCGCGCCGGCCAGGGCCAGGGCTGCTCCGCACAGAATCGAAACCATGATCCGGCCCAGGCGCAGATCGCGGACAATGACCATGGTCCGGGCGTCCGCGCCCGCGTCCAGGCCGGTCAGGGCGGCGTGGATCTCGCCGGGGGTCAGGGACACGGGGCCGAAAAACAGGGCCGCGTACACGGAAACAAGGAGCAGGACGCCAAGCCCCGCCGCCACGGCATGTTTGCCCGTATTCGGCCCCATGCGTCTAGTGCAGCCGCTCCACGGCGTTTTGCAGATGATCGATCCAGATGGAGGTGAAGGCGGTGCTGGCGGCGGTTCCGCGCAGCACCGGCACGCAGGCCAGGCCATCCTTGGTCAGCACGGATTTCCAGGAGTCGTCTTCGTCCCCGGCCATGTCGTTCATGGCGTGATCGCCGGCCACGGACATGAGCGGACGCAGGTAGACGGTGCGGACCTTGCGCTTCTTCAGCTCGGCCCGGACATCGTCCAGGGACGGCGCACCCTCGACCGTGCCGACCAAGACCAGCGGGTCCAGGCGGCTCAGGTAATACTGGAGGCCGGGATAATAGATGTTGGCG
>CAYLNA010000388.1:0-2240 GCA_964384665.1 uncultured Desulfovibrionaceae bacterium
GCCGATGATTCCCTGTTCCAGCGGCTGATGCTCTCCAAGTTCCTCAAATCCGCCGGCCTTGATCTGCTCGAAGCCACGAACGGCCGGGAAGCCCTGGACCTGCTCCGCTCCGCGCGTCCCGACGTGGCCCTGCTGGACCTGAACATGCCCGAGCTGTCCGGGCAGGATGTCCTTGAGGCGGCCCGGGCCGAGGGCCTTGGCACGGCCATCGTCGTCATCACCGCCGACATCCAGGAAACCACCCGCGCGCGCTGCTTCGCGGCCGGGGCCCGCAAGCTTTTGCCCAAGCCGCCCAAGGATTCCGACGTGCTGGAGGCCCTGCGCGAGATCCTTCCGGATCGATCATGACCGAGTCGTCCTTCCAGATCTCCGAATTGCAGCACGACGTGCTGCGCGAGTTGATCAACATCGGCATCGGCAACGCCGCCGGCGTGCTGAACCAGATGGTCAATTCCCATGTCACTCTGCGCGTGCCGGAGGTCATGGTCCTCAGTCCGGCCGAATTGCTCCGCCAACCGAGCACCTGCGGTTGGGGCAAGGGCGTGGTCATCAACATGGTCTTCGGCGGTTCCTTCGAGGGCGTCACGGCCCTGGTCTTTTCACGGGAAAGCGCTTCCAATTTGGTCTCCCTGCTCGTCGGGCACGAGGATTTCGGCCTGGACATGGACTCGCTGCGCATCGGCACCCTGCAGGAGGTCGGCAACATTCTCCTCAACGGGGTCATGGGCTCCATCGCCAACGTGCTGTCCGAGCATATCGACTACATGCCCCCGGATTATTTCGAGGACGAGATCGCCAACATCCTGCCCAAGGATGAAGGCGCGGACAGCGTCATCATCTTCATCCGCGCCAATTTCATCATCCAGGAGCACCTCGTCGAAGGCGAGGTCTTCATCTTTTTCAATGCCACCACCCTGCGGGAACTGCTCAAGAAGATCGACGCCCAGCTCGACGGCGTGTGATTTCCGTCCGTCAAGGAGACCCATGGATTTCGACGGCGAATTGCTGGATGCCTTCATCGCGAGCTGCCAGGAGCAGCTCGCCGACATCGAGGCCCACGTCCTGGCCCTGGAGGGCGCGGGCGGGCCGGAGCACGTCGGGGCCATTTTTCGCGCCGCCCATTCGATCAAGGCCGACGCGGCGGCCATGGGTTTCACGCGCGCGTCCGCCTTCGCCCATTCCGTGGAGGATGTCCTGGATCTGGTCCGCGCCGGGCGCGTCGCGGTCGATCGGGCCCTGGTCGACGCCTTGCTGGGCGCGTTCGACGATCTGCGGCGCATGGTCGAGGCCCCGTGCGAGCGCGCGGATCTGGACTGTTCGGCCAGCCTCATGGCCCTGGGGCGGGTGCTCTGCGCCGCCCTTGCCCGACGGTCCGCGCCCGAGGACGGGGCCTCCGCCTGCGTGGAGCCGGACATCGAGGCCGGGGCGGCCGGGCCGAGGGAGCTGGTCGAGAGCGAAATCCGCGCCGCCCAGGTGACCATCCCGGCCGCCAAGCTCGACGCCTTGGTCGACCAGGTCGGGGAATTCGCCGCCCTGGGGGCCCGCTTGGAGCGTTCCGCCCGCCAGGACCGGGTTCTGGCCGCCGTGACCGAGGATCTGGATCGGCTTTTGGCCGGTCTGCGCGACCACGTCATGGATTTGCGGCTGGTCCCGCTCAAGCCCGTGTTCGCCAAATTTCGCCGCCTGGTGCGCGACACGGCCGCCCAGACCGGCAAGCAGGTCGAGTTCCAGGTCCACGGCGAAGACACGACCCTGGACAAATCGGCCGTGGAGCATGTGCAGGGCGCCTTGGCCCATATCGTGCGCAACGCCGTGGACCACGGCATCGAGGCGCCGTCGACTCGCCTGGCCGCCGGCAAGGAGCCGGTCGGTCTGGTCCGGATGCGCGCCCGCCAGATCGGAGGCGAGGTCGAGATCGTGATTCAGGACGACGGCCGGGGCATCGATCGCGACCAGCTGCTGCGCGGCGCGCGCGAGCGGGGACTGGTCGCGGATGGGGCCGAGCCCGGTCTGCTCGATCTGGTCTGCCTGCCCGGCCTGTCCACGGCCGAGCGGGTCAGCGCCTATTCCGGGCGCGGGGTGGGCATGGACGCGGCTCGGGACGCCATCGCGGCCATGCGCGGCAGCCTGGCCCTGATTTCCGCTCCGGGCCAGGGCTCCACGGTGACGGTGCGTGTTCCCCTATCCCTGGCCATGCTCGATTGCCTGCGGGTCATGGTCGGGAGCGCGACCTTTTTCGT
>CAYLNA010000389.1:0-2206 GCA_964384665.1 uncultured Desulfovibrionaceae bacterium
TTAGCACTACAGCCCCAGACAATAAGTATGACCAAATACTGCGTCACGCGGCCGAGAATCAGCGTTTCAAAACCGAGAAAGCCGCTACAGAGCGGCTTTCTCGGTTTGTGATCAAATCTCGAATTCCTCTAAACCTGCAACCGACCGAAATCCGCGATCCGTCCGAGAACGGAAACAAGGCGGAAAAGCAGATTCAACCGGTTGGAGCGCAGATCCGGATCGTCGCACATGACCATTACCCCATCGAAGAATCCGTCCACGACCGGGCGCAGATCCCGCAATTTGGCCAGCATTCCTGCGTAATCGGAAGCCGAGGCCAGGGTCGCCCATTCCGGTTCCACGCGGGCCAACACTTGGTAAAATTCTGTCTCGGCGGGGCTTTCGAACAGAGCCTCGCGGACCTGGCCGGAGAGTTCCTGATCCGCTTGCTTGCGGATGATATTGGCCGCGCGCTTGAACGTCAGGACCGAGGCCTCGAAGTCTGTTTCGCGGCTGAAGGCGTCCAGGGCGCGGACCCGCCGCCACGTGTCGGCGATGTCGTCGAAGCCGGAAGCAAGGGCTGCGTCCAGAACCAGGGTTTCGATGCCCTGGGCGTTCCAGAAGGCGCGCAGGCGCTGCCCGAAAAAGTCCATCAAGGCCTCCAGGGCCTCGACGGGCTGGAGCTTCCAGCCCACCCCGCCGTATCCAGCCTGGGCCGTGGCCAGCAGATCCCGTAGGTCCAGACGCAGATTCAGGTCGAGGATGATGCGGCAAATACCCAAGGCATTGCGGCGCAAGGCATAGGGATCGGCCGCGCCGGTGGGCATCATGCCCAGGCCAAAGCAGCCAGTCAGGTTGTCGAGTTTGTCGGCCAAGGACAAAATGGCGCCGGCCATGGTCGAAGGCGCCGGAGAATCCTGACCGGCGGGTAGATACTGTTCGTACAGAGCCTGGGCCACGGTCTCGCTTTCTCCCTTGAGGCGGGCGTAAATGCCGCCCATCTTGCCCTGGAGGTCGTCGAATTCGTAGACCATTTCCGAAACTAGATCGGCCTTGGACAGGCGTCCGGCCCGGGCCATGTCTTCGGCCAAGTCGGGAGCGACGCGCGCGGCGATGCTCGCGGCCAGCTTTTCCAAGCGCCGGGATTTGTCGCCCATGGTTCCCAGGGGGCCGATGAAAATGACCCGGTCCAGCTTGTCGAGCCAGGCGTCAAAGGTCGCGGCTCGATCGGCCTCCCAGAAAAAGCGGGCGTCCTCCAGGCGGGCGCGCAGGACGCGCTCCCAGCCCTTGCGCACCAGGGCCGGTTCGCGGGACTCGATGTTGGCGGCGGTCAGAAAATACGGGAGAAGTTTGCCGTCCGGACCGCGCAGGCCGAAGCTCTTCTGGTGGGTTTCCATGCTGGTCAGCAAGACCTCGGCCGGCAGCTCCAGGAACTTTTCGTGAAATCCGCCGAGAATGGGACGCGGCGTTTCCACCAAGTTGGCGACCTGGGCCAGGAGCGCGTCGGACCACTCCACTCGCCCGCCCACGTCCGCCGCCAAGCGGTCGCCTTCCGCTCGGATGAAGGCCGTGCGGCGGTCCTTGCTCAAAATGACCTGGCCCTGTTCTTCGAGAATGCGGGCATACTGGTCGGCATGCGGCACGACGAAAGGTCCGGGGCCCATGACGCGATGCCCACGGGTCTGATTCGCGCTTTCAAGCCCGGCGAAGGCGAAGGACACGACGGCGTCATCCAGCACGGCCAGGAGCCAGCGCACCGGGCGGCCAAACGTGCAGTCCTTGCCCATCCACTGCATCTTTTTTGGAAACGGCAGCGCGGACAGGATCGGCGGACAGGCCTCGGCCAGGATTTCAGAGGCCGATCGTCCGCCCACGGTCTTCTTCAAGGCCAGATAGTCACCCTTGTCCGTGGTCTCGACGTAAATCTGGTCGAATTCCACGTTCTGGGACTTGGCGAAGCCCAATCCAGCCTTGGTCGGCTTGCCCTCGGCGTCGAAGGCGATGCGCGCCGGAGGGCCTGAGACAACAATGTCCTCGGTTTTCTGCACGGACGCCACGCCGGCGATATCCACCACCAAGCGGCGAGGGGTGGAGGCCGTGGTCACGGCGGAAAATTCAAGTCCAGCCTCGTTCAGGCGGGCCGTGAAGCGTTCGGTCAATTCGCGGTTCAGACTGGCCAGGAAGCGGGCCGGCATTTCCTCGACCCCGATTTCAAGAACAAAATGCG
>CAYLNA010000390.1:0-2204 GCA_964384665.1 uncultured Desulfovibrionaceae bacterium
AAAAGGCTACGAGGTTCACGGCATCAAACGTCGGTCCTCCCTCTTCAACACCCAGCGGGTGGACCATCTCTACCAGGACCCCCATGTGGAACACCAACGCTTTGTCCTGCACTACGGGGACCTGTCCGATTCCACCAACCTGATCCGCATTTTGCGCGAGGTGCGGCCGGACGAGGTCTATAACCTGGGGGCGCAGAGCCATGTGGCGGTGTCCTTTGAAGCGCCGGAATACACGGCCGACGTGGTCGGCATGGGAACGCTGCGCTTGCTGGAAGCCATCCGCCTGCTCGGCCTGGAGGGCGCGACCCGCTTCTATCAGGCCTCGACGTCGGAGCTGTACGGATTGGTGCGCGAAACGCCGCAGACCGAGTCCACGCCGTTTTATCCGCGCTCGCCGTATGCGGTGGCCAAGCTCTACGCGTACTGGATCACGGTCAATTACCGCGAGGCCTACGGCCTGTATGCGTGCAACGGCATCCTCTTCAACCACGAAAGTCCGCGCCGGGGCGAAACCTTTGTCACCCGCAAGATCACGCGCGGCCTGAGCAACATTGCCCAGGGCCTGGAGGGCTGCCTGTACATGGGCAATCTGAACGCCTTGCGCGATTGGGGCCATGCCAAGGATTATGTCCGCATGCAGTGGATGATGCTGCAACAGGAGCGGCCCGAGGATTTTGTCATCGCCACGGGCGTGCAGCATACCGTGCGGCAGTTCATCGAGTGGTCGGCCGCCGAACTGGGCATTGAGCTGCGCTTTGACGGCCAGGGCCAGGGCGAAACCGGGATCGTGGCCGCCATCAGCGGCGACAACGCGCCAGGCGTGGCGGTGGGGGATGTGATCGTGCGTGTTGACCCGCGTTATTTCAGGCCGGCCGAAGTAGAAACCTTGCTCGGCGATCCGACCAGGGCCAAGGAAAAACTGGGCTGGGTCCCGGAAATCACGGTGCGCGAGATGTGCGCCGAGATGGTGGCCGAGGATCTGAAGATCGCCAGGCGCAACGCATTTTTGCGGGCCAACGGGCATGACGTGCGCCTGTCCGTGGAGTGAGTCATGAATGCCACGCCACGCATTTTTGTCGCCGGCCACGGCGGGATGGTTGGATCGGCCCTGGTGCGCTGCCTGCGGCGTCGCGGCCAGGACGCGATTCTCACGGCGGGCCGCCAGGAGCTGGATTTGACCAATCAGGAGCAGGTCCGCCGCTTCCTGGCCGACAATCCGGTGGATCAGATCTATCTGGCTGCGGCCAAGGTCGGCGGCATCCACGCCAACAACACCTATCCGGCCCAGTTCATCTACGAGAACCTGATGATCGAGGCCAACATCATCCACGCCGCGCACCTGAACGGCGTGACCCGGCTGCTGTTTCTGGGTTCCTCGTGCATCTATCCCAAGCAGGCCGCCCAGCCCATGCGCGAGGACGCCTTGCTGACCGGCGGCCTGGAGCCGACCAACGAGCCTTACGCCGTGGCCAAGATCGCGGGCATCAAGCTCTGCGAGAGCTACAACCGCCAGCATGGCCGCGACTACCGCTCGGTCATGCCGACCAACCTGTATGGCCCTGGCGATAATTTCCATCCGGAAAACAGCCATGTCATCCCGGCCCTGATGCGCCGCTTTCACGAAGCGGTCGCGCGTGGGGACAAGGAGGTCGTGGTCTGGGGCTCGGGCCGGGCCATGCGCGAATTTCTGCATGTGGACGACATGGCCGAGGCCTGCGTCCATGTCATGAACCTGGACCAGGAGGCGTATGCCCGCGTCACCCGGCCCATGCTCTCGCACATCAATGTTGGCGCGGGCGTGGACTGCACCATCCGGGAACTGGCCGAGACCATGGCCACAGTGACGGGCTTTGCCGGAAAACTGATCTTCGACGCGGACAAGCCCGACGGCGCGCCGCGCAAACTGCTCGACGTGACCCGGATCACTTCCCTGGGCTGGACGGCCGCCATTTCCCTGGAACAAGGCCTGCGCGACACCTACGCCTGGTTTCGGGAACAGGAGGGCCGGATACGGGGCTGAGGCCCTGCCGCCCCGAACGGGGGCGACCATCGATCTCCGCCAAGTCCGGCGCGGGTCCACGGTGGACGCCGCTGGCGAGGCACGCCTGCCCGAAACTGGTCACGGACTTGTCAGCACCCATGGGCTGACGTAGGTGGGTTCCATGATGTCATTGCCGCACGACGGTTCCTACAAGCATCTCTTC
>CAYLNA010000391.1:0-2202 GCA_964384665.1 uncultured Desulfovibrionaceae bacterium
GGAGAACTCGACCGGGGAACGCAATGTCGAGACCGCCCTGGCCGTCCTGGCCGAGGCCGGATTGAAGGTCATGGCTTCCAGCGTCGGCGGCAAGGACGGCCGCAAGCTGTTCTTCCGCACCGACACCGGCCTTGTGCTGCAAAAGCGTTTCGTGGCTGCCTCCGCTCCGTTTTCCTGCTAGCCGTCCCTTCCCATGTCCTCATCTGACATTCCGTCTGACCTCGCGGCCCGTTGCCAGGAGCTGGAGCGCGAACTGGCCCGCGTGTCCGCGCGCATGCGGACCCTGGTCCAGGGCTCGCCCCTGGGGATTTTTTTCGACGACGCCGAGGACAAGTGCGTTTTCGTCAACCAGACCTTTTGCGAGATGATGGAACTCTCCCCGGCCGAGGCCTTGGGAGACGGCTGGAGCCGGACCGTGCATCCGGACGACCTGGAGCGCCTCCTCCGTGAACGGACGCGGGCCGTTGGCGAGGGGCATGTCCTGTTCCGGGCCGAATACCGCTATGTCTGTCCCAGCGGCCGCCAGGGCTGGGTGGAGGAACAGACCCGGCCCGTGTTTGGGCCGGACGGGGCGTTGCTCGGTTATGTCGGTACTCTGGCCGAGATCACGGCCCGCAAGACCGAGGAGTGCGCCAAGGCCTTGCACAGCGAGGAGCTGGAGGTCCGGGTCCGGGAACGTACGGCCGAGCTTGAGGCCCAGACCGCGCGTCTGGCCGAAATGAACGCGGCCCTGAAGGTGGTCTTGGCCCAGCGCGAGCAGGACCGCGACGAACTCGAACAGGTCATCCTGGCCAATGTCCGCCGGCGCGTGTCTCCGTGTCTGGAGCGCCTGGAAGCTCTTTGCGCCTCGGACCAGGCGCGCGACGCCGTGGCCGAGGTTCGGCGGGGATTGCTGGAGCTGACCGAGTCTTTTTGCCACCGTCTGACCACGGTCTGCCAAGGAATGACCCCCATGGAAATCCAGGTCGCGGCCTGCATCCGCGAGGGGCTCTCGACCAAGGAAATCGCCCAGCGCTTGGGCGTGGGCACGGCCACTGTCGATTCGCACCGCCACCATATCCGCCGCAAGCTGGGCTTGGCTCGCCGCTCCATCAATCTGCGCGCGTATCTCCAGTCTTTGATCGTGTCTTGATATGGAGAATTTCTCCATATTGTCTCCACGATAAACCGCTATTGTCATCCCCGTCCGCTCCTGATTCATAGGGCCTTCACGAAAACCATCGGAGGACGCCATGAGTCAGACAACAGATCTTCAGGATAATCAGACCCTTCTTAATACCGGCCTGGCCCGCATGTTCAAGGGCGGGGTGATCATGGACGTGGTCAACCCGGAACAGGCCCGCATCGCCGAGGCCGCCGGAGCCTGCGCGGTCATGGCATTGGAGCGCGTGCCGGCCGACATCCGCGCGGCCGGGGGCGTGGCCCGCATGTCCGATCCCGGCATGATCCGCGAGATCATGGCCGCCGTGTCCATTCCGGTCATGGCCAAGTGCCGCATTGGCCACTTCATGGAGGCGCGCATCCTGGAGGCCGTGGGCGTGGACTATATCGACGAAAGCGAGGTTTTGACCCCGGCCGACGAGGAATTCCATATCGACAAGTCCGCCTTCAAGGTTCCGTTTGTGTGCGGCTGCCGCAACCTGGGCGAGGCCCTGCGCCGCATCGGCGAGGGCGCGGCCATGATCCGGACCAAGGGCGAGGCCGGCACCGGCGATGTGGTCGAGGCCGTGCGCCATGCCCGCGCCGTGCAGGGCGAGATCCGGCGGGTCCGGCTCATGCCGGCCGAGGAACTCATGACCTTCGCCAAGACTAGTGGCGCGCCCGTGGATCTGCTGCGCCAGGTGCGCGAGCTGGGGCGCTTGCCCGTGGTCAATTTCGCGGCCGGGGGCGTGGCCACTCCGGCCGACGCGGCGCTCATGATGCAGCTTGGCATGGATGGGGTGTTCGTCGGCTCGGGCATCTTCAAGAGCGGGGATCCGGCCAAGCGGGCGCGGGCCATTGTCCAGGCCGTGACCCATCACGGCGACGCGGACATCCTGGCCCGCATCAGCGAGAATCTGGGCGAGGCCATGTCCGGCATCGCGGTCCGCAGCCTGGAAAATGCGGACAAACTGGCCGGACGGGGCTGGTGATGCGTATCGGCGTCCTGGCCCTGCAAGGCGCCTTCGCCGAACACGTCGCCATGCTTGACGCCTTGGGCGC
>CAYLNA010000392.1:0-2200 GCA_964384665.1 uncultured Desulfovibrionaceae bacterium
GCCGAAGCCCTGCGCGATGCCGGCATCCTGGTCTTCGCGGCCCGCTACCCCACAGTGCCCCTGGGCCGGGCCATCCTGCGCATCTGCCTGACCAGCGACCACACGCCCGAACACATCACCCGCCTACGCGACGCCCTGGTCCAGACCCATCGGAGCATCTCATGAGCATCCTCTTCATCACCGGCACGGACACGGACGTGGGCAAGACCGTGGCCAGCCTCCTGGCCCTGCGCGTGCTCGCCCCCCACGGCGCGATCTATCTGAAACCGATCCAGACCGGCTGCACGGACCCGGCCCACGGTTCGGACGCGGCCTTCATCGCAGCCCATCTGCCCGGCGGTCTGCCCCAGGGCATGACCCCGGCCCAGGCCACGGGCGTATGCCGACCCGCGCCCAAGGCCCCGCTTTTCGCCGGCGCCCCCGTGGCCCCGGCCGAGTTGCTGGATTTCGTCACCGACCACGCCAGCCGCCATCCCATCACCGTGGTCGAGGGCGCGGGCGGCATCCTGGTGCCCGTGACCCCGTCCTGGACCATGCTCGATTTCGCCCGCGATCTCGGAGCCACGGTGCTGGTGGTCGGCCGGGCCAATCTGGGCACCATCAACCACACGGTCCTGACCCTACGCGCCGTTGCCGACGCCGGCCTGACCTGCCTGGGCGCGGTGCTCATGGACGCGCGCAACGCCGCTTCGGCCGAGGAGCGCGCCGAAAACCGCCAGGCCATCGAACAGCTTTCCGGTCAGCGGGTCTGGGGCGTCATCGACCACATCAACCCGCGCGCGCCCAAGGCCTCGGCCCTGGCCGCGATGACCGCCGCCCTGGCGTCCTTTTTGCCCTCGGAGAGGAACTGATGGACCCGATCCATGTCGAGATTCTGGTTGATCCGGACCACATCGAGGACCGCCAGGCCATCCGCGCCCTGGCCCTGGCCAAGGCAGCACTGAGCGATGACGGCCTCGTCCGTGTCCAGGTCGAGCGCCGGTCCATCGACGCCCGGGCGCGCATGCCACGCTTTCTGCTGCGCGTGGCCATCGGCGGCCAGGCCCGCCAGGGCTCGACCTTCCAGCCCAAGGCCCTTGGCGCGCACCGGGCCATCGTGGTCGGAGCCGGGCCGGGCGGCTATTTCGCGGCCCTGACCCTGCTCGAGGCCGGCATCAAGCCCATTGTCCTGGAACGCGGCCGGGACGCGCGCGCCCGACTCAAGGACATCAAGAAGATTTATTCCCAAGGGCTGGTCAATCCGCATTCCAACTACTGCTTCGGCGAAGGCGGGGCCGGGACCTATTCAGACGGCAAGCTGTACACCCGGTCCAAAAAACGCGGCGACGTCAACCGCATTTTGGATCTGTTCGTGGCCCACGGCGCCTCGCCGGACATTCTCCAGGACGCCCATCCGCATCTGGGCTCCAACGTCCTGCCTCGGCTGGTCCGGGCCATGCGCCAGTCCATTCTGGACGCCGGCGGCGAAGTCCACTTCGACACCCACGTGACCGGCTTGATCCGCGACAGCGGCGGGCTGCGCGGGGTGCGCCTGGCCGGCGGCGAAACCGTTCCGGCCGACGCCGTCATCCTGGCCACGGGGCACTCGGCCCGGGACATCTACCATCTGCTGTACGCAAGCGGCATCACCATCGAGGCCAAGGCCTTCGCCCTGGGCGTGCGCATCGAGCATCCCCAGGCCCTGGTCGACCGCATGTTCTACCACCACAGCCCGCGCCACCCGGCCCTGCCCGCCGCCAGCTACCGCATCGCCACCCAGGTTCAGGACCGGGGCGTGTTTTCCTTCTGCATGTGTCCGGGCGGATTCGTGGTGCCAGCCTCCACCGCGCCGGGCGAACTGGTTTTGAACGGCATGAGTCTGGCCAGCCGCAACGCGCCCTTCGCCAACGCCGGTCTGGTCACGGAAATCCGGCCCTCGGACGTGGCCGCAACCGATCCCCTGGCCCTGCTCCGCTTTCAGGCCGCCGTGGAACAACGCATGTTCGCGGCCGGCGACGGCGCCCAGCGCGCCCCAGCCCAGCGCGTGGGCGATTTCCTGCGGGGCGCGGTGTCCGAAGACCTGCCGAAATCCTCGTACATTCCTGGCGTGTACAGCGCGGCCCTGCACGAACTCCTGCCGGACTTCGTGACCCGCGCCCTGCGTCTCGGCGTCGAGAGCTTCGCCAAAAAATACAAGGGATTCGATAGTGCGGAGGCCAAG
>CAYLNA010000393.1:0-2199 GCA_964384665.1 uncultured Desulfovibrionaceae bacterium
GCGATGACGGCCGTGGGCAGGCCGTAGGCCAGGATTTTCCAGGTCGTGGCCGAGGCCGGGCTGACGTCCATGATGACCCGATCAGGCATCTTTTTGCCCCGGATCTGGATCAGGTCCGGGCCGTAGGCCATGGCGTCCACGGCGTTCATGATCAGATCGACATTGTGCTGGAGCATCTCGTCTCCGAACATGCTCGATCCGCCGATGACCAGCAGCTCGCCCGGTGCCGGAATCGTTTCCAGATGCTGTTCGGCGGGCGCGTCCTCGGCTTCGGGCCAGGCCGGTGCCGGTTCGGCCGGGGCCGGAAACTGCCCGGTCAGGCGGATGGCCACCGGAAAGGAGGTGGCGTTCGCGGCCGGCGCGGTAATCTGGGCCTGGGTCAGGGTATCGCGTACGTCGGCCAGCCAGGAGCGCGGGCTGGACGAAATCAGAACCGTGGAATTCAAACCGGCGGCGGTCAGTTTGCCCTGGTCCAGAGTGATGGCCGAGCCCCACAGGAAGAACAGGTCGTTCAGGCGGGCTGTGAGCGGGTCGTCCGCGTTCATGGAGTCCTTGGTCAGCATGATCTGGGTCGGGAGCTTGAGGCTCATGCCGCCGCCGAACATCTGATCGACCTGGCTGCGGGCGATGCGGATGGGCACGCTCTGTTCGTCCATGAGCACCTTGGATTCCAGGCTCACGCCCCACTGGCCGAGCATGTTTTCCAGGCCCGTGGTCAGCGGGATGCGGGTGATGGCGATGTTGCCCTGGGCCATGTTGTAGTCCCACTGGCTGGTTTGGGCGGCCAGGATGGTTTTGCGGCCGCTGGCCAGAGCGCGTTGGATTTCCCAAACCTGGCGGTCATTGAGCGCGGTCGGCTGCATCACCAGAAGCACGTCGGCGTCCTGGGGCAGCGGGTCCTGGGTCGAGACGGTCACAGGTCGGACCTGGAATTTTTCCTGTTCCAGAACCTGGTTCAACAGGCCGAACTGTTCGCCGCCGATCATGGCCACCACCGGCTTTTTGGCCTGGGTCAGGCGGAAGGCCGTGGACACGAGATAATATTCCAGCTCGCCCAGGCTGTCGGGCACGATGCGCGGGATGATTTCCTCGGGCTTGTCCTTGTAGGCCACGCCGATGGCGGAATAGATCAGATCGCTGACCGAGCCGGTCTGGCGCATGGCCGACACGGAAAAGGGCTCGATGCCTTTTTCGAGCATGCGCTGCTCCAGTCCGTCGGCGGATTTTTGGGGCTGATCCAGAGGGCCGCCGGCCAGGACGTTGGCCGCGTGCATGTGCACCCGTTTGTAGGTCAGCTTGCCGTGGCTGGCCAGGCGCAGTTCTTCCAGACGATCCAGGACGTCGCGCTCCAGGGTCTTGATTTCCGTGGGCATGTCCTCCTCGGGCGTGACGTAATAGGTCACCTGCACCGGAACGGTCAGGTCGGCCAGGATGCGCGTGGATGCCGGGCTCACGGTATGGATCCTGCCCTCGGTCCAGTCGAAGCGGCCCAGGCTCATGTCATTGGTCAGACCATTGAAGACCAGACCAATGCCCAGGCACAGCCCGGCGCACAGGGCGAAGAGTCCGCCAAAGTTCTTGCGGCCCCGGCCCTCGATGTGCAGGCCGTTCAGGATCAGGAAGAGCGCGGTCCAGACCAGGAAATAGGCCGCGTCCGTCATTTCGATGATGCCCCGGCTGAAGACCGTGTAGTGTCCGGTGGCCCCGAGCAGTTCGCGCAGCAGGCTGCCCAGACCGTCGATCCAGGCGTCCAGGGCCGTGGCCGCGAAGTTGGTGCCCAACAGAAACAGGGCGAAGCAGGCCAGAAGGCTGAGCACGAAGGCCACGATCTGGTCCTTGGCGAACCCCGAGACCAGCTGGCCCAGGGCCAGGAAGAAGCCGCCCAAAAGGATCGCGCCCAGGTAGGAGCTGGCCATCTGGCCAAAGTCCGGCTGGCCCAGGGCCGCGAGCATGAGCGGCAGGATCAGGGTCGAGGCCAGGGCCAGGAGCAGGAAGCACAGCCCGGCCAGGTACTTGCCCAGGACCAGGGCCATGGGCCGCATGGGAAAGGTCAGGAGCATTTCCACGGTGTTGCTGGCCCGTTCTTCGGCCCACAGGCGCATGGTCACGGCCGGCACGAAGACGCAGAGGATGAACGGGATGGTGTTGAAGAAGCTGCGCAGTTCGGCCACCGGAAAGAGAAAGAATTCGGTGACGAAC
>CAYLNA010000394.1:0-2193 GCA_964384665.1 uncultured Desulfovibrionaceae bacterium
TCTACACCTCGGGCACCACGGGCACGCCCAAGGGGGTCATGCTGACCCACGCCAACATCATGCACAACGTGCGCACCCTGCCGCCGCTGATCGAGCTGGGGCCGGAGGACGTCTGGGTGTCCATCCTGCCGACCTGGCACATCTTCGAGCGCACGGCCGAGTACCTCGGCGTGGCCGCCGGCAGCTGTCTGGTCTATTCCTCCATCCGCACCTTCGCCGCGGACCTGGAAGCCTACAAACCGACTCTGGTCGCCACCGTGCCCCGGATCTGGGAAGCCCTCTATTCCAAGATCACCACGGCCCTCAAAAAGCAGGACCCCAAAAAAGCCAAAATTTTCGACTTCCTTGTCCGCGTCTCGATCCGCTACCGCCACAACCGCCGCGTTCTGCGCGACCAGTTGCCCGTCTTCGCGCCGCGCCCCGTTTTCGAACGCTGGATGGCCAAGCTCGGGGCCGCAGCCGAAAACGCCGCCCTCTGCCTGCCCTATGCCCTGGCCCAAAAAAAGTTCGCGCTCGTGCAGAAAAAATTCGGCGGACGGCTCAAGGCGGCCATCAGCGGCGGCGGGAGTCTGCCGGCCTTTTTGGACGAATGGATCGACGCCATCGGCATTCGCATCATCAATGCCTACGGCATGACCGAATGCTCGCCGGGCATCGCCGGGCGGGGCCTGCAATGCGAGATTTTCGGGACCATCGGGCCGGCCGTGGGCGAGACCGAGCTGCGCATTGTCGGCGACAACGACCAGCCCCTGCCCAACGGCGGCGAGGGGGAAATCCAGGTTCGCGGAGCCCAAGTCTTTGCGGGATATTACCAAAACGAGGAAGCCAACGCCCAGGCCTTCACCGCCGACGGCTTCTTCCGCACCGGCGATCTGGGCCGCCTGACCCTGACCGGCGAACTGGTCATCACCGGCCGGGCCAAGGAAATCATTGTCCTGGCCAGCGGCGAGAACGTGGACCCGACCAACATCGAGGCCACCTTGTCCATGTTCCCCTTTGTCCAGGACGCCGTGCTCGTGGGCCAGGACAAAAAGGGCCTGGGCGCGCTGATCGTCCCGGATCTGGAAAAACTGCGCGAATTCGTGCTCGAAAAGTACAACCACGTCCTGGAGGAAACCGAGGACGCCCTCAAGGACAAACAGCTTCTGGACCGCCTGCGCCAGGAAATGAACAAGCTGCTGAACGCCAAGAAAGGCTTCAAGCCCTACGAAAAGCTGATGAACATCCATTTCCTGGACAAAGAATTCACCCTGGGCGAGGAGCTGACCAATTCCTTCAAGAAAAAACGGCACGTCATCGAAAAAAAATACAAGGACATCATCAACCGGCTGCTCAAATAACGCCGACCAGGCGGCGACCATGACGCGTCACGCCGCCATTGCAGGAGCGCTCGACATGGATCTGATCTATTTCTCACCCACCGGAACAACGCGGGCCATTGTCGAAGCCATTGGGCGCGGATTGGACGTCGCGACCCCACGCGCCTGGGATCTGACGCTCCCCCGAACCTCCGACCTGCCGCCCAAGGCCCCGGCCACGGCCGCGACTCTCCCGGTTGTCATCGGCATGCCGGTCTACGCCGGCCGCCTGCCCGTCCTGGCGGTCGAGCGGATGCGCCAGCACGCACGCGGCATGGGTCGACCGGCCGTGCTGGTGGTCGTGTACGGCAACCGCGCGTTCGAGGATGCCCTGCTGGAACTGCGCGACCTGGCCGAAAGACTGGATTTTGTCCCCGTGGCTGGAGCGGCCTTCATCGGCGAGCATTCCTTTTCCACGACCACCTGGCCCATCGCGCCGGGCCGCCCGGATATCGCGGACACCGCCTCGGCCCTGTCCTTCGGCCAACAGGCCCGAGCCAAACTGGAGAACATCGGCCACATCCGCAACCTGCCCCGACTGTGCGTGCCCGGAAATTCCCCCTACCGCGACGGGATGCCCGCCACGCTCATCGCCCCGGACACCCTGGACGACAGCTGCATGCTGTGCGGCGCGTGCGTCCAGGCCTGCCCCTCGACGGCCATAACCCTCGCAGAGGATGGCGTGGAAACGAACAAAGCGCTCTGCCTGCGCTGCTGCGCCTGCATCCGAACCTGCCCCCACGGAGCCAGGGTCATGCACGCGCACACCCTGAAAACCGCCCAAAAACTGCATAACCTCTGCGCCCAACGCAAGGAGCCGGAATTTTTCATCTGA
>CAYLNA010000395.1:0-2188 GCA_964384665.1 uncultured Desulfovibrionaceae bacterium
CGCGCCAGCAACGGCTCGCACACGGTCAGGCCCACGCCGCCCAGCAGCAGGGCCGAGGCCAGGGCCAGGCGCGGCGTGACCTCCTCGCCGAACCACACAACCGACAAAACCAAGGCCACCACCGGAACCAGCAGGGAAAAGGGCGCGATCTGCGGCGCGCTGTAGCGGCGCAGCAGCCAGGCCCAGGCGCCCCAGCCAAACAGGGTCGAGGCGTAGGCCGTGTAGAGAACGGCGAACAGGCCAAGGCCCGACAGATGTGTCAACTGTTCCCACTGCCCCTGCTCCAGCCATGCGGACAGAAGAAAATTGGGGAGGGGCGGCACCAGGGACATCCACAGCACCAGACGGAAGCCGTCCACCGCCACGCCCCGGCCCAGCTTCCGGATGACCACGTTGCCCAGGCCCCAGAACAGGGCGGCCGCGATGACCAGCCCAAGGGCCCACGGATTCATGACGCCCATGCGCTCCATCCCGGCCAGACCCAGCCCGCCCAGAGCCACGATCATGCCGAGCGCCTGCCACCGCGAGGGCGTTTCGCGCAGGATGGCCACGGCGAAAATGGCCGTGAACACGACCTGTCCCTGGGACACCAGGGCCGCGAAGCCCGGCGGCATGCCCAGCTTCATGCCCACGAAGAGCAGGGAAAAATACCCCACGCCAATGCATGCCCCGGCTCCGAGAATGAGCCGCCAGGGCATGCCGTTGCGGCCAAAGAGAAAAACGGCCGGAAAGGCGGTGATGGTGAAGCGCAGCCCCGCGAAGAAAAGCGGCGGCAGATCCTGCAATCCCAGCCGAATGACCAAAAAATTGAGGGCCCAGACCAGGACCACGGCCAGGGCCAGGGCCATGTCCCGGCCGGTCATCGTGGATTGAACGTGCACTGGAGACTCCTTGATCGGTTTGCGCACGGCGCAGACATACAAACCGCGCCGCGTGACAGTGACGAAAAACAGGCTCGCGGACCGCGCCAGACCGAGAGCCCAGGCAGGCTTGGAATCTGCGCCGCGTTCTGTCATGATGACAGCGACAGTTTTTATCTTTTTTATCAATACAGATGAGGAAAACCCATGGCGGGATATCGAGGTCCGGCGGAACCCTTGCGCTATCAAATCGTGGAGCAGCGCATTGTCTCCCTGATCGAGTCCGGCGCGCTGGCCCCTGGGACAAAGGCACCGTCCCTGCGTGAAACCGCGCAGAGCACGGGCGTGTCCCTGACCACGGCCACCCAGGCCTATGCCATTCTGGAGCAGCGCGGAGTGCTGGAGGCCCGGCCGCGCTCGGGCTATTTCGTGCGCCGCCAGCCGGACAACCTGCCCTCCGCCGGAATGCCCCAAAGCGAGGAACCCGCCGTGCACGTGGTGCGCAGGGGCGAACTGATCCGCCGGGCCATGGACGTCATGGGTCGCGAGGGCATCCTGCCTCTGGGGCTGGCCCAGGTCAGTCCGGAACTTCTGCCGGACAAGGACATGGGCCGCGTCCTGGCCTCGGTGCTCAGGCGACAGCCCACCCGCAGCGCCAACTACGGACAGGTGGCCGGATGTCCGGAACTGCGCCGCCAGATCGCCCGGCGGCTGGCCCTGGCCGGAGTCAGCGCCGCGCCCGAGGAGCTGATCACCACCTGTGGAGCCACCGAGGCTCTGTCCATGGCCCTGCGCGTGCTGACCCATCCGGGCGACACCGTGCTCATCGCCGCGCCGACGTACCATTTCTTTTTGCAGATGATCGAAGTGCTGGGCCTGCGGGTGGTCGAAATCCCAAGCCACCCGGCCACCGGCATCAGTCTGCACGAGCTGACTGCCGCCCTGGATCGTTTTTCGATCGCGGCCTGCGTGCTCTCCCCGACCTGGAACAACCCGGACGGCAGTCTGATGGCCGACGACGACAAGCGCGCCCTGGTCGAAATACTGACGGCCAGAAACGTGCCGCTCATCGAGGACGACGTGTACGGCGACATCACTTTTCAGGGCGCACGGCCACCAGCGTGCAAGGCCTTTGACCGGCACGGCGTGGTCACGCTGGTGTCCTCGTTTTCCAAATCATTGGCCCCCGGCTACCGCACGGGCTACCTGCTTCCGGGGCAGGGGCTCGGGGCCAGGATGCTGGAACTCAAGGCCATGACCACCTTTGCCTCGGTCACGTCCGTGGAGCTGGCCGTGGCCGAGTACCTGGAAAAGGGGCTGTACGAACG
>CAYLNA010000396.1:0-2188 GCA_964384665.1 uncultured Desulfovibrionaceae bacterium
GTCGCGGTGCTGGCGTACCCGGAATTCACCCTGAACAAGTCCCATCGCTAAAAGGAGCCCGCCATGAAAAAAATCGAAGCCATCATCAAGCCGCACAAGCTCGACGCGGTCAAGGACGCCATGGACAAGGTCGGCGTGCACGGCATGACCGTCACGGAGGTCAAGGGCTACGGCCGTCAGAAAGGACATGTGGAGCTGTACCGGGGGGCCGAGTACCAGGTCATCTTCAAGTCCAAGATCAAGATCGAAATCGTGGTCAGCGACGCCATTTACAAAAACGTCGTCGAAGCCATCCGGACCAGCGCCAACACGCAGAGCATCGGCGACGGCAAGATCTTTGTCTTCGATGTCGCCGAGGCCATGCGCATCCGCACCGGCGAAACCGACGACGCGGCCATCTGAGTCCCGCGACATTCCCGGCGCTCCGGCTAAAAGGCCGGGGCGCCGGGACATGATCACGGAGCGCGCGCCTTCACCGTTTCCGAGCCGAGGAGAAGACCATGAAGCTCGTCATTGCCTACATCCGCCCCGAACGCTTGAACGCGGTCAAACAGGAATTGGCCAACCGCGACATCCGCAATATCTCCGTTTCCAACGCGTTGGGCAGCGGACGTCAGCGCGGCGGTTTCGACACATATCGCGGCGTTTTGATGGAAGTGAGCATGCACAAGAAGGTGCGGCTGGAAATCGGCGTCAACGACGATTTTGTCGAACCAACCGTGGCCGCCATCAGCGCGGGCGGCAAGACGGGACAGGAAGGAGATGGGGTGATCTTCATTCTGGAATGCGCCGGGGCCATCCGCATCCGCACCCTGGAAAACGGCCCGGCCGCCATGGGCTGAGTCCACGCCACACTGCCTCCAAGCAACGCCCCTCGTCGAGTCCTCGGCGGGGGGCGTTGTCACGTCCGCGCCCCGGAGTCCGCGACACACGCCCGCGCCGCATCTTTGTTTTGCCTTGAATACGACCTCGGGGCTATACGATTGGCTCGACGCGATCATTTACCAGGAGGTCCTCATGCGCTGCTGGAGTTCTTTCTTTCTGTTCGTTTGCCTCTGCCTGCACGGATGCGCGAACCATTTCCCGGACAGCGCGCGGCGCGCGGCGGAACTGGGGGCCAGCCTTGACTGGCCCACGTCCGCGAGCCTGGCCGTGCTCAACCCGCCCAACGAGGCCATCCTGCCCCGCGACCTGGCCGCGCCGCGCATTCACTGGCAAGGCCCGCGTCGCGGAACCTGGCTGATCCGCTTCGAAAACGCCGCGCAAGCAACGCTGCACGTCGTGGCCACGAAAAATCCGTGGGTTCCAACGGAAGAAACTTGGGCCGCAGTGCGGAACATGGGCGCGGGCCAATCCGTGTCCATGCGCGTCGCGCGCTTGGACGGAGAGCGGATCGTGGGCATGGGGCGGTCGACATTCCGCATTTCCGAACATCCGTTCGCCGCGCGGATTCTCTATCTGGAAATTCCCGTGCCCTTTCGCCATGCCGCGAGCGTTCCCGAAAAATTCACCTGGAAACTGGGCGACCCGGCCTCGCCACGCCAGCCCCATATCGCCCTGACCAACATGCCCTCCTGCGCCAACTGCCATGTGGCGTCCAATGACGGCGCGGTCATCGGGCTGGATTTCGACCACCACGGAGACAAGGGTGGATTTTTGCTGGCGGATGTCGAGGAGCGCATGCGGCTCGGATCGGGACATGTCTTTTCGTGGAACAGCTTCGAACCAGGGCGCGGCGTTATGTCGCGGGGACTTTTCGCCCGCGTTTCCCCGGACGGCCGCTACGTGATGGCCACGGTCAAGGACCAGCCCTTTCTCGTGCGCATCGACGACCCGGCCTATTCCCAGCTTTTTTTCCCCCTGACCGGACAACTGGCCTGGTATGACCGCCAGGACGGACGCATCCGGCTTTTGCCCGGAGCCGACGACCCCAATATCGTCCAAACCGGACCGGCCTGGAGCGCCGATGGCCGGACCATCGCCTTTTGCCGGGGAACGGCCGCGCCATCGTTATGGGATGCGCTGGGCGCGCGCCCCTTTCTGGATGCTCCGGAGGGTCAGAACATCCACGAGCTGAACCGGATGCACCGGATGCGCTTCGACCTGTGCACAGTGCCCTTCAACGCGGGGCACGGCGGCGAAGCCAAGCCTCTTGGTGGCGCGTCGGCCAACGGCATGAGCAATTACT
>CAYLNA010000397.1:0-2186 GCA_964384665.1 uncultured Desulfovibrionaceae bacterium
GACCTGATGCAGACCATGAACGAAGCCGTCCACGCCGGACAAGGAACGCCCCGTGTCTGACATCGCCCCGGAAGCCAAATTCATGGGCCAGGTCACGGCCCAAAGCATGCACGAAATGCAAAACATTCTGGCCATCATCCATGAATCGGCCGGACTGTTGGGCGACATCCTCAAGGTCAACGCCAAGGTTGACTTCAAGCATCGCCCCAAGATGGAAAGCACCCTGGAACACGTCTTCGCCCAGGTCCGCCGGGGCAAATCCCTGCTCCACGCCACGAGCCGTCTGGCCCACGCTCCGGACGACGACCTGCTCGAAAGCTGCGACCTGGCCGTGCAGGGCGCCATCGGCGTCCAGCTCTCGGAACGCATGGTCCGGCTGCGCGGCGGCGAGATCGCCTTCACTACCCCGACCCAGGCCCTGCCCGTGCGCACCGGCGCCCTGGACGTGCTCATGGCCGTGCATCAGGGCCTGCACTGGGCGACAAGCGGGGACGCCCAAGGCCAGACAATCACCGTGGTCATGGACACGGACGGCCCGAACCACGTGATCCGCATCGAGGTCCCGGCCGGCTCCACGCCGGACCCGGCGGCCCTGGATCGGCTCCGCGCCCTGCTCGGCCCGGATCGGGTTCGCTGTCAGGGGCAAACCTTGCACCTTGTTTTTCCGGCCCAGACCTAGGACACCGCCCATGCCTCCCATCAACGTACTGCTCATCGATGACGAAGAAGCATTCGTGACCACCTTGGCCGAACGCATGGAACTGCGCGGCCTCGTCCCCCGCGTGGCCTTCAGTGGTCAAGCCGGGCTGGACATGATCGCGGCCGAAAAGCCGGATGTCGTGGTCCTGGACCTGCGCATGCCGGGCATGAGCGGCGCGGAGGTCCTCCGCCAGATCCAGGCCGGGTGGCCGAACCTGCCGGTGATCATCCTCAGCGGCCATGGCTCCGAGCAGGACCTGGCCATGTGCATGGACCTGGGGGCGAGCCTGTTCCACAGCAAGCCCCTGGAAATCGACGTGCTCCTGTCCAGCATCCAATCCCTGGTCAAGCGGAGCTGAAACCCAGATGGTCAGCGTGCTGGTTGTCGATGACGAGCGGGATTTCGCCGACATCCTGACCGAACGCCTGGCGACCAGGGGCGTGACGGCCCAGGCCGCCTACAGCGGGGCGCAGGCCTTGGACGTGGTCCGCGCCCACAGGCCCGAGGTCGTCCTGCTGGACATCAACATGCCCGGCATGAACGGGCTGGAAACCCTGGAGCGGATCAAGGCCCAAAATCCCCGAACCGAGGTCGTCCTACTCACGGCCGACACCACCCTGGCCACGGCCGTGGCCGGCATGAAGCTCGGCGCGCGGGACTATCTGCTCAAGCCGGCGGAGATCGACGTGGTGCTGAGCGCCATCGGCGAAGCCGAGGAACGCCGGGCCGAGCGTCTGGCCCGCCAGCGCATGACCGAGACCGCCAAGCTGGCCGCCCTGGGCGAGATGGCCAAGGGCGTGGGGCACGAGATCAACAACCCCATGCACATCATGCTGAACGAGGCCGGCTGGATCAAGGACCTCCTCGACGACCCGGATCTGCGCGACAATCCGCACCACGACGAACTGCGCGCGGCCGTGGAGCGGATCCAGGAACAAGCCCGGCGCTGCAAGGCCATCACGGCCAAACTCCTGACCCTGCGCTGCTCCCTGGACACGCGGGTGGCGGACACGGACCTGGGCGAGCTGATCGGCTCCATTCTGAAGGACCGCCGGGAGCGGCTGCAATCCCTGGGCGTCGAGACCGTCGTGGACCTGCCCCCGGACCTGCCCAGACTGCGCGCCCCGCGCTCCGAATGGGAACAGATCCTGGCCAATGTCATCGACAACGCCCTGGACGCCATGGAACGCGACGGCGGCGAGCTGCGCGTCACGGCCGCCCTGGACGGAGAGTTCCTCCAGGTCGGCGTGGCGGACACGGGCTGCGGGATCGAGGCCCATGTGCTGCCAAAAATTTTCGAGCCCTTCTTTTCCACCAAAGAGGTGGGCAAGGGCATCGGTCTGGGCCTAGCCATCTGCCACGGCATCGTGGAGGCCATGGGAGGAGAAATTTCCGTGCGCGGCACGCCCGGAGCGGGATCGGTCTTCACGATCCGCGTCCCTCTGGACACGGCGGCACGCACCGCACACAACGACAAGCATCTGGC
>CAYLNA010000398.1:0-2169 GCA_964384665.1 uncultured Desulfovibrionaceae bacterium
GCACACGGCCTTGGTGTGGTGGATCATGTCGGCCATGGTCACGGGCACGGTGGAATCATAGCCCAGCACGACCATGCCCAGGGAATCGCCCACCAGCAGCACGTCCAGGCCCGCCGCCTCGGCCAGGCGGGCCGAAGGGTAATCGTAGGCGGTCATCATCGCGATCTTCTCGCCCCGCTCCTTCATGAGCCGGAAATCGCCCAGGTTCTTCATGCGCTTCCTCCGCTGATCTTTTTGATCTCGTTGCCCGGCCCCAGCAAAACCACGGTCGGGACATGGGCGGGAATTTCGTCCGGGGCAAGTTCGACATAGGCCGCGATGATGACCCGCTGCCCCCGGCAGCCCTTGTGCGCGGCCGCGCCGTTCAGGCAGATCTCGCCCTTTTCGCCCTCGATGACATAGGTCGAGAAGCGTTCGCCATTGTCGATGTTGTACACGTCGACGCGTTCGTTCAGATACAGGCCGGCGGCCCGGATCAGATCCGGGCAGATGCCGATGGAGCCTTCATAATCGATCTCGGCTCCGGTGATGGTGGCGCGGTGCAGCTTGCACTGCAAAAAAGTACGTAACGGCATTCAGGACTCTATGGTGATATATTTATTGTCGATGAGCCGGGCCTTGCCCAGGCGCAGGGCCACGGCGGCCAGGACATCGGCCCCAAGGCGCTCCACGGGCTCGATGCGCCGGGGATCGACCAATTCCAGATAATCGAGTTGGCCCGTGGGAATATGCTGGCGGTAATAGTCCGTGATGGCCGCGCGCAGTTGGGCCGGATCGCGCTGGCCAGCCCGGATCTGGTCCTCCAGCAGGCACAAGCCCTTTTGGATGTGCGGGGCCACGGTCCGCTCCTCGGGAGTCAGATAGACATTGCGCGAACTCATGGCCAGACCGTCGGCCTCGCGCACGATGGGCCGGCCCTCGACGCGGACCGGAAGGTCCAGCTCGCGGGTCATCTTGCGGATGACGGCCAGCTGCTGCCAATCCTTCTCGCCGAACACGGCGAAGGTCGGCTGGGTCAGATTGAAAAGTTTGCAGACCACCGTGGCCACGCCCTGAAAATGGATGGGCCGGGTCCGGCCGCACAGATTGCGGGCCACGTCGGGCACGCTGACCCAGGTGCCGTGGTCCGGGGCGTACATGGTGTCCTTGGTCGGACAAAACAAGACATCCACCCCGCAGGACTCGGCCAATCCGGCGTCGCGGGCCAGATCCGAGGGGTAATTGTCCAAGTCTTCGTTCGGCCCGAACTGGGTCGGATTGACGAAAATGGAAGCCACCAGCACGTCGCACCGCTCCCGCGCCCAACGCATCAGGGACAAATGCCCGTCATGCCAATAGCCCATGGTCGGAACCAGGCCCACGGTCCGGCCCTGGACGCGCCAGGACAGGGCCATGTCCTGCATAGCCTTGGAATCACGAATCTGGTCCATCAGTTGCCTCCCTGGATCCGCATGTCGAAGCATTCACTCCCGCAATCGCACACGACCTGGTCGCCCTTGCGCCGTCCGTCCGGATCGTCGATCACATCGAAAAGCACGCCAGTGCCCTGATCATACACGAACTCCATGCCAATGACGTCGACCATGCCGTACAGCCCGCACTGACGGCAGATGAAATCCCGCGTTTCTCCGAATTTAGCGTACATTGCTCTTCTCCTGTGCGGCGCTCAGGCTTTCCAGTTGGATGTTCAGGGCCTGGGTGGACATGGAAATCTCCCGCGTGGACACGCCCAGGGAGACGAGCATGGCCAGAAGGCTCAGCCCAAAAACAATTTTCCCCATGACAATGAAACCGGCGAACAGAAAAAACATGCACAGAACGCATAAAAAGAGGCTGAACACTCCGTAGAGCTGCATGAGGCGGATCAGATTAACGCGGATGCGCAGGCTCTCGATCTGGGCCAAAAGCCCTGGGTACTGACTGGTCTGGTAGCGGTCGTAGAGGGTGCGGATGCGCGCGGCCAGGGCCAGAAAGCGGTTGGTGAAGGCCAGGAGCAGCAGGGACAGGGTCGAGAACAGAAGGGCCGGGGTGGTCAGAGTAATATCCATGGCTTCCTCACGATTCACACAGTTGGCGCAGCTCTTCCAGCTCGTCCCAGCGGGTCAGCAGGCTGTCCAGCTCGGCTTCCAGCACTTCCAGGCGGGCGGCCTCGGCCGCGATGACGGTGTG
>CAYLNA010000399.1:0-2158 GCA_964384665.1 uncultured Desulfovibrionaceae bacterium
TCCTCGTTCCGGCGGCCCTTCCGGCCATCCTGTGCGGTCTGCGCATCGGACTCGGCACGAGCTGGCGCGTGCTCGTGGCCGCAGAGATGGTGGTCGGCACGGGCACGGGCCTGGGCTATTCCATCATCCAGGCCCGCTGGAACCTCGACTACGCCTCGTCCTTCGCCTGCATCGCCATCATCTGCGCCCTGGGTGTGCTCCTCGAACACGTCCTCCTGGCCCGGCTTGAACGCAAAACCCTGGAACGCTGGACGCCACGCGAGGGCAACCCGTGATCGTGCTCGAAAACGTCCACGCAGCCTACACCCGCTCCGACCGGGAAACACTCCGTATTTTCGACGGCCTGAACCTCCGTGTCGACGCCGGGGAATTCCTGTGCGTTCTCGGCCCAAGCGGGTGCGGCAAGACGACGCTCCTGAATCTCGTCGCCGGCTTCATCCCACCGCGACAAGGCCGTATCACCGTCGCCGGCGCGGAGGTCCACGGCCCCAGCCCGGACCGAGGCGTGGTCTTTCAGGACGCCCACCTCTTTCCGTGACTCAGCGTGATCAAAAACGTCGAGTTCGGCTTGCACGTGCAAGGCCTCGACGCCCGAAGACGGCGTCGGGCGGCCATGGAACAGCTGGAAATCATGGGGCTGCGCGACCATGCGGACGCCTATCCCCACGCCCTGTCCGGAGGCATGCGTCAGCGGGTGGCCCTGGCCAGGGTTCTGGCCCTGCAGCCGGCGGTCCTGCTTCTGGACGAACCGTTCAGCGCCCTGGACATCCCCACCCGCGAACGTCTGCAGGACGAACTGCTGTCCTTGTGGCGAGCCAGACAAAACACGGTCATCTACGTGACGCACAGTCCCGAGGAAGCCGCCTATCTCGCGGATCGCGTCCTCGTTTTCTCCTCCGGCGGCCGAACGCGGCCGCGCGAGGAGCACGTTTCCCTGGCCCGACCGCGCGACCGCGCCAGCATGGATCTCATCGCCCAGGAAGCCCGTCTGCGCGCCCTGCTTCGGTCAACCATGCACCCTGTCACCTCGGAGAACACATGAACATCGCACGCCTCGTCTTCTGGAGTCTGCTCGGCGCGGCCCTGACCCTGCCCGCTCCGGGCTGGACGGAGAACCTGAAACTGCGTTTCGCCTACCAGGACCGCATCGGCAGCGTCATCCCCGCCGTGGCCGTGCGCCAAGGATTTTTGGCCCAGGAAGGGCTGGACGTGGCCACGCTCCAGTTCAACAGCGGGCCGGCCTGCTCCGAGGCCCTGTATTCCGGAGCTGCGGATATCGCCGGCATGGGCGACACCGCAGCCCTGATCATCGCCGCGCGGGCCTCGAACATGCGCCTGCTGGCCAGTCACGCCACGGGAGAACACCGGCACCGGATCATGGTCCGAACCGACTCCCCGCTGACGCGTCTGACCGATCTGGCCGGCAAATCCGTTGGCGTCAAAAAAGGGACCTCGACCCACGGCGGCCTTCTCCTGGCCCTGATCAAGGCGGGCGTGTCCGATGTCACTCTGATCGACCTCAGTCCTCCGACCCAGGTCGAGGCCCTGAACGCCGGGTCCATCGATGCCTTGGCGGCCAGCGAACCCACCCCGTCGGCGGCGGAACTCAAGGGGGCGCGGGAACTGACCACCCTGGGCGGGCTTGGCAATGCGTACCCGATTATGCTCGTGGCCAAAAAGTCCTTCATCGACGCCAATCCCGAAGCTCTGGCCCGTTTCTTTCGGGCGCTGCGACGCGCCGAGGCCTATATCGCCGCAAATCCCGAGGACGTCGTCCGCTTCATGGCCGAACAGTCCGGACTGGAGCTGGAAACGACCCGCAAGGCCATGGCGCAGCACGTCTACAAACTGCGATTGGACTCCAGCATCACTTCCAGCCTGGAACAAACCGCCGATTTTCTGGAGCGCGAACACATCATCGAACACAAGCCCGATCTCGCGACGATCATTGAAGCGAGATTCATGCGCTAGACCGATTCAATTCCGCGCCCCAAAACGCGAAAAGCCCTCTCTCGGGAGGGCTTTTCGCGTTGCAGACGGCAGGGTTGTCTATCCCCGCCCGGCCGTGGCCTTACGCGCTTCCACATAGTGCGCGGCGGCCAGGGCGGCCACGCAGCCGTCGGCTGCGGCCAGGACGATCTGATTGGCGTATTTCTGG
>CAYLNA010000400.1:0-2154 GCA_964384665.1 uncultured Desulfovibrionaceae bacterium
CGCGTCATTCCTCCCGCAGTTCGTGTTCGCTCATGAAGCTCGCGTCATGGCGTTGCCAGATGTCCAGGGCCATGCTCAGGGGCTTGATCATGGGCACGGTGTAGGTGTGGAAGCGCTTGGCGTAGAGGGCCTCGCGAAAGCGGGTGACATGGGTGCACAGGCCGCGCGGCGAGACGATGAAGGGCTTCGAGATGGTCCGCCGGAAGTCCACTAGGCGCTCGGCCAGATATTCGGACAGGTAGGGCACCTGGAGATAGATGGCGGCCAGGATGACGTCCGTGTTCGGGTCGTCGGCGATGATCTCCAGAGCCCGCAGAAGCCGCCTGTCGTCGCAGTTGCCGAAGAGATCCATGGGGTTGTTGCCGATGTTGACGAGCATCTGCTCCAGGTCGTCGGGATTGGCGGCCTTGACGTTCTCGCGCAGCAGGTCTTGCAGGCGGGTCCGGGTTTCCGGGGCGAAGCGGGCCAACTCCATGCCTTCGGCCGTGATCTGGTCGGCCAGGAGCACGGCCGCGCCGCCGCCCACGCTGACCACGGCCGTGCGCTTGCCCTTGGCCGGGGGCTGGGTGGTCAGGATGGACAGGACGTTGACCATGATCTTCGGGTCCTCGGTCAGTTCCTCGATCAGGTAGAATCCGGCCTGGGAGCAGCAGGCCCGGAAGGCTTCGTGGCTGCCGGCCAGGGAGGCCGTGTGGGACAAGGTCGCCTCGCGGCCGCCGCCGGACCCGCCCTTGATGATGACCACGGGTTTGTGGGCCGAGACTTTCCTGCCCACCTCCATCAGCTTGAGCCCCTCGGACAGGCCCTCCAGATAGATGGCGATGACGTTGATGCGCGGGTCCTGTCCCATGTGGGCCAAGATTTCGGCCACGCCGACGCTGCTGGAATTGCCGCAGGACACCCATTTGCCGACGCCGATGCGGTCGGCATGGAGCATTTCCATCAATTCCAGGCCGATGCCGCCGCTTTGGGAGATGATCCCGATGCCGCTTTGTTCGCGGATGACGCCGGTGCGGTGATCCGGAATGAACAGGGTGTTCACGCCCGAGAAATTGTCGATGATGCCCAGGCAGTTGGGGCCGATGTAGGCCACATCGTGGGCCGCGCTCAGATCGCGCAGACGGTCTTCCAGCTCGCGCCGGCCGGATTCGGCGAAACCGTCGCTGACGATGATGGCTCCCTTGCCGCCGGCCAGGCAGAAGCGTTCGAACTCGCGGACCACGGTTTCGGAGTTGACCACGAACACGGCCAGTTCCGGCGTTTCGGGCAGGCTGTCCAGGTTCGGATAGCAGGGCCGGCCCTGGAGTTCCGTGGCGCGCGGATTGATGGGATACACCGCGCAGCGCCGGCGCAGGTTCTTGAGCACGATGCCGCCGACAGTGCCGGTGTTGGACGCCCCGTAGACGACCACGGACTTGGGGGCGAAGATGGTGTCCAGGCTGCGCATCTTGCCGGGCGAGACGTCGGTTTGCCTGGGGTAGTGCACGGGATCGCCGACAATGATCCGGGCATCGACCAGGGCAAAACCCTGCTCGTGGACGATGACCGGATTGAGGTCGAGTTCATGGACTTCCGGATGTTCGCTCATGAGCCGGGAGACGCGCGCGCCCAGATCGACCACGGCGGCCTTGTCCAGGACCTGGCCCCGGAATCCGTCCAGAACCTGTCCGGCCTTGGTCCGGGCCAGCATGGTCCGCACATCGTTTTCATCCAGCACGCCGATGCCCGGAGCCACGTCGGCCAAAAGTTCGACCATCTGGCCGCCCGAGCCGACCATGGTCATGGGCCCGAAGCTCGGGTCCTGGGTCGCGCCGATCAGGATTTCCAGGCCGGGCCGAACCATGGCCTGAACGAGCAAGCCCGCCGGCGCGTCGAATCCGGCCGCGCGGACATTGTCCAGCAGCCGCGCATGGGCCGCGCGTAATTCAGCCTCGTTTTCAATCCCCAGAAACACGCAGCCGACGTCGGTCTTGTGGATGATCCGCTCGTCCACGGCCTTGAGCACCACAGGATAGCCGATGGCCCCGGCCGCCGTCACGGCCTGATCGATGGTCCGGACCTCACGGCCCAGAATGGTGATCCCGTATTTTTCCAGCAGCTCCCGGCTCTGTTCGAAATCGAGTTGGCGCGGTTCCATGGTGTTCTCCTTGGTGT
>CAYLNA010000401.1:0-2149 GCA_964384665.1 uncultured Desulfovibrionaceae bacterium
GTGGCCTCGATGACCGTGTCCACGTCGCCGCCAGCCCCGGAATCACCGGTGGAATAGGACAACATGGCCACGCGCGGGTCCACTCCGAAAATGCGCGCCGTCTCGGCCGAACTGATGGCGATCTCGGCCAGCTGTTGGGCCGTGGGATTGGGGTTCACGGCGCAGTCGCCAAAGACCAGGACGCGGTCCTTCAGGCACATCAAAAAGACGCTGGACACGATGGACGCGCCGGGCTTGGTCTTGATGATCTGGAAGGCCGGCCGGATAGTGTGGGCCGTGGTGTTGATGGCCCCGGAAACCATGCCGTCGGCCTGGCCCTTGAAAACCATCATCGTCCCGAAATAGGTCGGATCGATCATGCAGTCGCAGGCCACTTCCTTGGACACGCCCTTCTTCTTGCGCATATCCATGAAGGTGGCCACGTAGTCGCCATACTCGGGGGACTTGCCCGGATCGACCAGATTGACGCCGGCCAGATTCAGGCCAAGCTGGGAGGTCATGGTCTGGATGCCCTTGGGGTCGCCCAGGATGGTCAGGTCGACCACGCCCCGGCGCAGCAGGATATCGGCCGCGCGCAGGATGCGCTCGTCCACGCCCTCGGGCAGAACAATGTGCTGCTTGTGCTTCTTGGCCTTCTCGATGAGGCCGTATTCGAACATCTGCGGCGTGACCTTGGTCGATTTCCGAGTGTTCAGGCGCAGCCGCAGCTCGTCCGTCTCCACATTCTCCTCGAACACGCCCAGGGCCGAGGCGATCTTCTTCTGATCGTCGGGCTCGATCTTGCCGTACATGTTGTAGAGACGGCGCGCGGTCTGGAAGGTCGCCTCCTTGCCCAGGAGCACGGGCACGGGCACGCCGGTCCAGCCGTCGATGAGCCGGGCCACGCTCTTGCCGGGCACGATGCCGCCGGTCAGGAGAATGCCGGAAATATCCGGATAGGACGAGGACTGCCGGGAAGCGAGGCTGCTGACGATGATGTCGGAGCGGTCTCCAGGCGTGACCACCAGGCTGCCGCGCTCGATGTAGTTCATGAAATTTTCGATCTGCATGGCCGCGACGACGATGTCGTCGACCTGCGCGCCCAGATTCTCCTTGCCGTAAAGCACTTCCGCGCCGATCCATTTCATGACGTCGGACACGGTCGGTTTGCCCAGGATGGCGACCTCGGGAATGATGTAGAGGAGCATGTCCGGCTTGTTCAGCGTCTTGCGCAAGGCGATGCGCAGGGCCTCGCGGTCCGGGATGTCGGCGCGGTTGACGATGACGCCCAGAATGTCCACGGCCTTCTCGGCGAAGGATTCCACGGCCAACTTGGTGGTGCTGATGATCTCGTGGTCCGTCTTCTGACAGGCGTTGGAGATGATCAAAAGCGGGCTGCCGAGGTTGGCGGCGATGTCGGCGTTGATGTCGAACTCAAAGGCCGGACTGGTGCCCTCGTAATCCGTGCCTTCGAGCAGCACGAAATCACATTTGGCTTCCAGCTCTTTATATTTGCTGATGATTTTTTCGATGAGAATGGAATGCTGGCCCGCGTTGACCAGTTCCTTGGCCTGGCGCATGGTCAGGGCATAGGTCTCGTGATACTGTAGGCCCAGATAGAACTGGGACAGAACCAGGTCGATATCGTGGTCCTTGCGGTCCGAATCGTCGTTGATGATGGGCCGGAAAAAACCAACCCGCCGGATGTCCCGCAGGAGCATCTGCATGACACCGAGGACAATGGCGGATTTGCCGCTCCGCGCTTCCGTCGCCGTGATATAAAGATTTTTGGCCATGATGTTTCCTCATAAAACGCCGGGCCGATCACAGTCCGGCTTGCGCCTTGAACGGCGTGGAGCCGCTCCGTCGAGCTGGTTGATTACACAAACTATCCACAAACCAAAAAAAGAGACGCGCTCTCTTTTCCAGAAATTTTTTCACGCCACGTGGCGTCCCCGATGCGGGCCGGCGCCGATGGCAAGCATCGGCGCCGGAATCGATCAGAGGGTTTCCGCGTAGATCTCCATGACATGCTTGACCGCGATCTGATCGTGGTTCTGGGAGAGCATGTCGGAAATCTGCAGCATGCAGGCCGGACAGCCCGTGGCCACGACGGACGCGCCGGAGGCCACGATGTTGTCCCGCTTGCGCTTGCCGATTTCCTTGGACA
>CAYLNA010000402.1:0-2144 GCA_964384665.1 uncultured Desulfovibrionaceae bacterium
CCGCCTCGGCCGAGCCGGGCCTGAACCGGCGGGCGGAAATCGTGATCAGCGCCGAGAATCCGAGCGACCCCCTGCCTCCGGACGGGATCTCGGATCAGGCCAAGGATGGAATTCGGGGATGGATGACCGCGCAAGGTCAAGGAGGCGAGGCGTGGAACGAAGCTCACTGATCGGACTTGTTGTCTGCGCCCTGCTGTTCGGGGTCGGGTTCGCCAGCAGCGGGGACGTGACCCGCTATCTCAACGCGGCCGGCTTGCTCGTGGTTGTTGGAGGGAGCCTGGGCGCGGCCATCGCCAGCTTCCGCATGCAGCGCCTGGGCTATGTGCTGCGCGTGCTGCGCAATTCCTATCGGGCCCGGATGAAGGCCCCGGAGGAGATCGTCGAGATCCTGGTCGACCTGTCCGTGAAGAGCAAGATTCGCGGCCTGCACACCCTGGCCGAGGACGAACGGGAGACCTCGGTCATGTTTCTGCGCCGGGCCCTGGGGTTCGTGGTCGACAATTATACGCGGGAGCAGACCGCCGACATTTTGAACACGGAAATGCTCTATTTCAAATACCGCCGCGACGAATCCGAGCGCGTGCTGCGGGTCATGGCCGACATCTGCCCGGCCATCGGCCTGGCCGGAAGCGTCATCGGGCTCATCGGCATGCTGTCCGGCGTGAACGACACGGCCGTGGTCCTGACCACCATTCCCATCGCCCTGACCTCCACCCTCTATGGCGTGGTCCTGGCCAATTTCATCCTGCTGCCCATGGCCGCGCGGGTGCGCGAGGTCACCGACCACGAGCTGCTTTTGCAGAAGATCATCATCGAGGGCGTCATGGCCATCCAGAGCGAACTCAGCCCGCGCGTGCTGGAAATGAAGCTCAAGTCCTTCCTGACTCCGTCCTCGCGCGAGGGCCGTCTGGTCTCGCTTTCGCGCATCAAGGAACGCTTCCGCATCGAGGATCGCGAGACCGTCGACGAAGCCCGCTTGGCTCCGTCCGAGAGCCTGGGCGGCGACGTTTAGTCTACCAGGCCGACAGCAGGATCCACAGCCCGGTCCCGCCCAAGACCACCCACAACACATCCACGCCCCGACGCAGGGCGATAAAGGCGGCCAGAGCCAGCACGGCGCTGGCTGGCCGCCAATTTTGCGCCGCGCCCAGGCTCGCGGCCACGGCGGTCATCAAGCCGCCCAGGGTGCCCAGGCTGGCTCGGAGCGCTTTGTGAAAAAGGCGCGAGCCCAGCAGGCGGTCGCAGACGGGCACGGTCCAGACCAGAAGCAGCAGGGACGGAGTGAAGATGCCCAGCGCTCCGGCCACGGCCCCGGCCAGCCCGGCCTGGGCGAAGCCGACAAAGGCCGAGGTCAGCACGATGGGGCCGGGCGTGATCTGCCCCAGGGCGATGCCGTCCATGAACATGGCCTGACTCATCCAGCCCATGCGGATCACGACTTCGTGCAGCATGACCGGCAGGGCCGCGAACCCGCCTCCAAAGGCGACAAGATCGATCCCCATCATCACGCCCGCAAGCCGGAACAGCTCCGGTCGCAGCAGCCGCAGCAGCGCGTATCCCAGCGCCAGATAACCCGTGAAACGCAGGGCCTGACCCAGGCTCGCGCCTTGGGCCGGCTTGGGAGGCATCGTGGCCGGCGGGGGCAGGATGCAGACCCCGGCCGCCGCGACGCAGATCAGGATGAGGACCGGATGAATCTGGGCCGTGAAGGCCAGGGCCGCGCCCAGGGCCAGGATTTTGTCCTGGGTTTCCCGGACGTATTTGATCACGAAATCCAGGGCCGCGCCGAGGACAATGGCCACGACCAGGGCCTTGAGCCCGTCGAAGGCGGTCAGCAGGCGGGGCAGATCCTGATAGCGGAAATACAGGGCCGAGAGCGCGGTGATGAGCAGAAACGCGGGCGAAGCAAAGGCGGCAAAGGCGACCACGGCTCCGGCCAACCCGCGCCGGCGCAGACCGACATAGGCGGCCAACTGCACCACCGTGGCTCCGGGAATGGCCTGACAGACGGCCAGGCCGGTCTTGAAATCCGCCTCGGTCAGCCAGCCCTTGGCCTCGACGACCAGCTTGCGGATATGCGGAATCATGGCCGGCCCGCCAAAAGCGGTCAGCCCGATGCGGAAAAAGGCGCGGAAGAGGAGGAA
>CAYLNA010000403.1:0-2142 GCA_964384665.1 uncultured Desulfovibrionaceae bacterium
ATATTCTTTTCAGGAGGACGCCATGCCGTCATTTGATATTGTCAGCGAGCTGGACTTGCAGGAAGTGGACAACGCCGTCAACAACGTGCGCAAGGAGACCGAAACCCGCTATGATTTTAAAGGCGTGACCACGACCATCGACTTCAACCGCAAGGCCAAGACCATTTCCCTGATCACTGGGGACGACATGAAGATCCGGGCCATCCGGGACATGCTCGTCGCCCATTTCGTGCGGCGCAAGGTCGATCCCAAATCCATGGAATTCGACGAGGCGCAAAAGACCTCCCTGGGTCAGCTCAAGCAGGAGATCAAGCTCCACGACGGGATCGACAAGGATTCGGCCAGAAAGCTGGTCAAGATGATCAAGGACAGCAAGCTCAAGGTGCAGGCCGCCATCCAGGACGAGCAGGTCCGGGTCACGGGCAAGCAGATCGACGATTTGCAAGCCGTCATGGCCTTGTTGCGGGGGAGTGACTTCGAGCTGCCGTTGCAGTACGTCAACATGAAAAAATAACCGGGAGGCCGGCATGACCGAGCAACTTCTCTTTCTCTACGGCTGGTTGCGGGAGAATCCCGTGGTCGCGATTTTGATCTTGATCACGCTGGGGTTGATGTTTTGGCAACAGCCGCGACAGACAGTGAAGTTTTTGGTCACGGCGTGCATTCTGGTGGGCTTGGGTTATATCCTTGAAAGCTTGATCGATTTCACCTTCTACGGCGCGGCCTTGAAAGAACGGATGTTCGGGATGCCGTGACGAAGGGCATGTCTGGACGGCAAGCGCGTTATCTGCTGACAGGAAGAAGCATCCGCACCGTGGCCCCCAGCCCGGGCGCGGACTCGAATTCCAGCCGCCCGCCGTGCTCGTGCATGATGGCCGAGGAGATGGACAAGCCCAGGCCGGTGCCGCCCTGCTCGCGCTTGGTGGTGAAGAAGGGGTCCTGGATATATTTGAGGTCCAGGGGGTCGATGCCGCAGCCGTTGTCGCGGACCTCGATCCCGGCCCAGGCCGCGTCCTCGCCGAAGTTGGACAAAACGCGGACCGAGATCTGGCCGCCGCCGGCCGGCACGGCCTCGGCCGCGTTGACGAGCAGATTGATGAGGACCTGGATCAGGCGCTGCGGGTCGGCCTCGACCAGGGGATGGTCTGGGTCCAGGCGGATGACGTGGCCCGGGGCCACGCTTTTGAGCTTGTGCCGGACAAAGGCCAGGGCTCCGGTGACGACGTTGTTCAAGTCCGTGATCTCGCGCTCGCCCTCGGGCCGCTGCCGGGAATAGTCCTTGAGGCGCAGGACGATGTCCGTGATCCGGGCCGAGCCCTCGATCATGCCCTGCAAGAGGGGCGGCAGCTGCCGCCGCAGTTCCGGAAAATCGATCCCACCCAGCACGAAATCCCCGTGCTCCTCGTGGTACTCGTCGAGGACCTTGAGGGCGTCGGCCCAGATGTCGCGCAAGAGCGGCAGATTGAGGGTCAGAAAGCTGTTGGGGTTGTTGATCTCGTGGGCCACGCCGGCCACGAGCACGCCGAGCGAGGCCATCTTGTCGGCCTGGATCATCTTTTGCCGGCGCAGTTCCGCCTTGCGTTCGGCCTCCTTGCGGGCCGTGATGTCCGTCAGCTTGCCCTCAATGAAGACCGTCCTGCCCTGGCCGTCCTTTTCACTTCTGGCGTTGAATTCCACCCAGATCTCGCCGCCGTCCTGGCGGCGCATGCGCGTCTCGAAATCCTTGACCACCCCGTCCCGGCGCAGAATGGAAAAAACCCGGTCCCGGTCCGCCGGGTCGCAGTAAAGCTGGCGGCTGATGTCCGTGATCTGGCGCATGAGGTCCTCGGGCGAGGCATAGCCCAGGATGCGGGCCATTTCCCGGTTGGCCTCGATGAAGCGGCCGGCGGCCGTGGAGCGGTAGATCCCTTCCAGGGCCTTCTCGAAGATGGCCCGGTATTTCCGGCCCTCTTCCTCGCGTTCGCTCCATTCGGTGATGTCGTGGGCGAAGACCGTACCTCCCAGGATTTCCCCGCCGCGCACAATGGGCACGTAGGTGTTCTGGTAAAAGCCGATCTCGCCCTTGGGCTGGCGGTATTTGCGGCGCAGGATGTAGGATTCTCCGGCCAGGACCCGATCGAAGTTGCGGCGGGCGGCGGCGCG
>CAYLNA010000404.1:0-2142 GCA_964384665.1 uncultured Desulfovibrionaceae bacterium
TTGTCCAGGGTGGGCGGAGTATAGGCGCGCATCAGGTCCAGGAGCGGGCCCGGACGGTCATGGACCTGCACCATGTCCCGATGGGCCTGGGCGATGAAGCCCTGGCCGACCAGATGGTCGAGCAGGTCCAGGAGGCCGGTGAAAATTCCGGCCGTGTTGAGCAGGGCGCAGGGTTTTGCATGCAGGCCGAGCTGGGCCCAGGTCAGGACCTCGACGAACTCCTCCAAGGTGCCCAGTCCGCCGGGCATGGCGATGAAACCGTCGGCCAGCTCGGCCATGAGGGCTTTGCGCTGGTGCATGGACTCGACCACGCGCAAGTCCGGCAGGTCGGAGAAGGCCACTTCCCGCGCCTTGAGAGAGGCGGGAATGACGCCGGTGACATGCCCGCCGTGATCGAGGACGGTTCTGGCCAAGACGCCCATGAGGCCCACGCTGGACCCGCCGTAGACCAGGCCGAGACCGCGCGCGGCCAGTTCTCGGCCCAGGGCCTTGGCCGCGTCGAGATAGACCGGATCGTGGCCGGGATTGGAGCCGAGGAAAACGCAGATTTTGTGCATTGGCGGCCCTATTTGGAAGATGTCGGGGCGTAGGCCAGGTAGTCCTCGCGGACGGGACAAAAGACTTCGATGGCCAGGCAGCTCTCGTGGACGCGGGCTCCATGCTCCACGCCGCCGGGAATGGCCCAGCTGTCGCCGGGACCGAATTCGTGTTCCGCGCCGTCGATGGTCATGGTCATGCGGCCCTTGAGCAGGTAGCCGGTCTGTTCGTGGGGGTGGCTGTGCATGGGCAGGACGCATCCGGCCTCCAACAGGAAGCGGGCCATGAGGGTCTGCTCGCCGTGGACCAGGGTGCTGATGCGGATGCCGGGGATGAGTTCGCGCCAGGCGGCGTCTTGGGTTTTGGTGATCATGTCCTTCTCCGGGTGATGTCGCGATGGGGCGCGCGGGACCGTTCCATGAATGGCGTGGGAGTCGCGCGTCAATCTTGTTTCTTTTCCAGTTCCGTGTATGTGCTGAGAGCATGAAAACTCAAAGCACCCTGACGCATTTCGCGCCCGCGGACCGCCTTCCCCTGGAGGCGCTGCGCCGGCTTCCCGAGAAATTCGGAAGCATGGAGCAGCTTGTCTGGCTGGAACGACTCCCGCTGATGGTTTTCCTGACCAACCCCTTCCGCCAGATCGTCTATTGCAACACGTCGTTTCGCCGCTTGAGCCGTCATTATCTTCCCGGCTCGGTCGTGGGCCTGCGGCCGGGCGAGGCCCTGGGCTGCATCCATTCCCAGGAAATGGCGGGCGGGTGCGGATGCTCGGACCAATGCCGGCATTGCGGAGCGGTCAGGGCCATACTGAAAAGCCTGCACGGCGTCGAGAGCTGCCAGGAGTGCCACATCATGACCCGCGACGAGATGGGCCTGCACGCCATCGACATGCAGGTCCTGGCCCAGCCCTTTCACTTCCGCGATCAGATTTACAGCCTGAACACGGCTTTTGACGTCAGCCACGAACGCCGTCTGAGCAATCTGACCAAATCCTTTCTGCACGCCATGATCAACGCCGCCGGCGGCATGGAGGCGCTCCTGACCCTGGTCGAGGGCGAGGCCGGCGGCTTGTCGCCGGCGCAGCTCGAACTGCTCCACCAAAGCGCCCAGAACATGCTCCAGGAAGTGCTCTACCAATACGACGTCACCGCCGCCGAAACGGATCAGCTGGCCGTGACCAAGCGCGCGGTGGACGTGGCCCAGCTCATTCGCGGCCTGGTCGGGCAGCTACGCCACCATCCCACGGCGCGCGGGCGTCTGTTGCAGGCCGAGGGGCCGTCCTGCCGCGTGGCCACGGATTCCCGCTTGGTCCGGCACATTCTGAGCAATCTGATCGTCAACGCCCTCGAGGCCTGCCAGCGCGAGGACGTGGCGCGGGTCACGTGGCAGGACGTGGGAGCCGGCGCCGTCATCCATGTCGACAACCCCGGCATCATTCCGTGGGAAGTGTCGCGGCAGATGTTCAAGCGCTACGTGTCCACCAAGGGCGAGGACCGGGGACTGGGGCTCTACATCGCGAAAATCATGGCCGAGAATCACCTCGGCGCGTCTCTTGTCTACACGCCATTCGAAGGGGGAACCCGCTTTTCCCTGACCCTTCCCTAG
>CAYLNA010000405.1:0-2129 GCA_964384665.1 uncultured Desulfovibrionaceae bacterium
CTGGGCCGACCGGATCGCCAAGCGCCAGCCGGTTCAGGTCGAGTACGAGATCCGCGCCGCCGATGGCCGGACGAAGTGGGTCTGGGAACAGGGGCAGGCCGTGTTTGCCCCCGGCGGCGAGGTCGAGGCCCTGGAAGGGCTGATCCTGGACATCACCGAGCGTCGGCGGTTCGAGGACGCCCTGCGCGAGGCCAAGGATCAGGCCGAGGCCGCCAACCGGGCCAAGTCCGAGTTCCTGGCCAACATGAGCCATGAAATCCGCACGCCCATCAACGGGGTCATGGGCATGCTGCAGGCCTTGCGGGACATCGGGCTCGACGCCGAGGGGGCCGGATACGCGGCCTCGGCCATCCAGTCCTGCAAGCGGTTGGAGCGGCTGCTGTCGGATATCCTCGATCTGTCCCGGATCGAGGCCGGCATGCTCGTCATCCAGACCGCGCCCATGCACCTGGCCGACGTGGTCGGGCAGGTCCGGGATCTGTTCTTTCCGCTGGTGGCCGGAAGCGCCGTCGAGCTGCTCTTCGACATCGATCCCGATCTTCCCGGCCGGGTCGTGGGCGACGCCATCCGCGTGCAGCAGGTCCTGATCAATCTGGTCGGCAACGCTTGCAAGTTCACCCCCAGCGGCCGGGTGACGCTGGAGCTTTGCGCCTTGCCGCCGACGCGGCCCGGCCACTGCCGGATCTTTTTCGCCGTGTCCGACACGGGCATCGGCATTCCGGACGACAAACTCCGCACGCTGTTCAAGCCTTTTTCCCAGGTCGGGGCGGGCTACACGCGCAGCCATCAGGGGGCCGGACTGGGCTTGTCCATCTGCAAGCGCCTGGTGGAACTGATGGGCGGATGTTTGTCCGTGGTCAGTGAACCGGGCGTGGGCTCAATCATGGCCTTTTCCCTGCAGTTTCCGATCGAGAACTCCCCGGAACCCATTCCTCCGGTCCAAAACGGCGCGGCCGGAGCGCGCCTGGACGGACTGCGCGTCCTGTTGGCCGAGGATGACGCCATCAGCGCCATGGCCGCCCTGGCCCTGCTGCGCAGGCGCGGAGCCGAGGTCGTCCATGTCGAGGATGGCCTGGCCGTGTTGGCGGCCGTGGCCAGGGAGCGCTTCGACGTCGTGCTCATGGACGTGCAGATGCCGGAGCTGGATGGCGTGGAAGCCACCCGGCGCTTGCGCGAGGGCGCGGTCGGTGCGGCGGGGCAAACCCTGCCCGTCGTGGCCATGACGGCCTACGCCATGGCCGGAGACCGGGAACGTTTTCTGGCCGTGGGCATGAACGGCTACGTGGCCAAGCCCGTGAACATGGACGACCTGCTGGTGGTCCTGCGCGATGTTTTGCCGGGATAGGGGCGCGCGGGCGGCCTTGGTATCCGGGAGCGGATCAGGCCCGGCCCGCGCCGCCTTCGTGGACCAGCACCCATAATCCAAAAAAGGAATCGAGCCATGCCCAAGCGAAGCACGCGCGGCGTTTTGTTTTTCGCGGTTTTGGTTCTGGTCGGCGTCGTGTGCGGGCCGCCCTGGCGCGAAGCGCGCGGCGCGTCGAACGGGACCGTCGCCGCGGACCTCGCGGGCCTGCTCGATCCGGAGGAAAAGGAATGGCTGGTCCGGCATTCGGTCGTGCGCGTCAGCGGACCGCGCGCTTTCGCCCCATTTCATTTCTTCGACGAGCAGGGCCGGGCCCAGGGCATGGCTTTCGACTATCTGCGGCTGCTCCTGTCCAAACTTGGCCTGGAGATGCGCGTGGACAGCGACTTGGCCTGGCCCGAGGTGCTGCGCAAGGCGGAAAACAAGGACCTCGACCTTGTCGCCTGCGCCGCCCGGACCTCGGATCGGGAAGCCTATCTGCGTTTCTCCGCGCCGGTCCTGTCCTACCCTCTGGTCATCATCGGCCGCAAGGATGGTCCGTTTCTTGGCGGTTTGGACGATCTGCGCGGGCTGCGGGTGGCCTTCGTGCGCGGCAACGTGGTCTTCGATTGGCTTCAGCGCGACCACGTCGACACGATTCCCCATCTGGTCGCGACGCCGCTCGACGCCCTGCGGGCCGTGTCCGTGGGCCAGGCCGAGGCCCACATCGAGAATCTGGCCGCCGCCACCTATCTGATGGAAAAGCACGGCCTGACCAACCTCAAAG
>CAYLNA010000406.1:0-2117 GCA_964384665.1 uncultured Desulfovibrionaceae bacterium
ACCCCCGACACTGCGGATATGAGCCGCATGCTCTAACCGTCTGAGCTACCTCGCCGTGTTCCGTGCTTCAAAAGCGAAGTCGGTTTCTATAGAGCGAGGGCGATGTTGGCAAGCTTTTTTTTCGAGGTTTTTACGGCGTCCGGAAATTTTCAGCGGGCGCGCCTCGCGGCCGGGGAAATTCTGGCGGCGTGGCGCGGTTGGCCTACCCGAACATCAGCCATTGGGGGCGCGCAATGAGCAGGATTCCGATCAGCAGCATCAGGATTCCGCCGAAGAGGCGGGCCAGGCGGACATATTTCGTGGTCATGCCGGTGATTTCCAGGGTGATCATGGTCGTGACGAAGACCAGGAAGTCGTCGAGCATGAAGAAGACGATGTAGAGGGCGATATAGCCGTGGTATTCCAGGGTGGAGAGGCGGTTCAGGGACAGCACCTGCGTGTAGATGGCCGGGAATCCGGCCGAGCAGATGATTTCGACCAGATTGACCATGAAGGCCAGCAGGACGATGCCGCAGAGGGACAGGATAAGGCTGTGTTGGTTGATGGCGCCTCGGATTTTCTCGTAAACCCGCTGCCGGCGCTGGTTGTTGCTCAGTTTGCACGTCCCTTCCGGATTCAGCCAGAACTCGCGGATGCCGTGGACTCCGCTGCCCAGGGCGAGGACGCCGATGGCGACCCTGATCCAGATCACGAAGCCGAAAAGCAGGATCACGTTCAACCACGCGGCCATGAACAGGAAATAGACCAGGGCCGAGGCAACGATGAAGGCCGCGCCCAGGGTCCACATCTTGGCCTTGTCGCGCATGCCGAGGAGAAGGCTGATCAGGAAGAGCAGGGTCCACATGGCGCAGGGATTGAATCCGTCCAGGAAGCCCATGACCATGGTCAGGACCGGCAGGGAAAAGACATGCGGGTCGATTTCGCCCAGCATGGGCAGGGTCAAGGTCTTGCGCCCGCCGAGGCCCCGTTTGTCCGTCGCGTTTTGGGCGGCGACTAGCGGGCTCTCCGTGTCCAGGCTGTGCTTGAGAAGGACGTTGCGGATCGGATCGGGGCAGCGGGCGGACAGGCAGTCCTCGATGCGGGTCGTGATCAGTCCCGGGGTGACGGACTCGCTGTAGCCGATGATGCATTCGCCGCCGATGACCAAAAACGGGACGCTGCCGACCTCGGCGTTCATGAACGCGGCCACCTGCCTGAATAGGTCCATGTTCGTGGCGTTGTAATACACTTCGTGGCGGTGCACGTTCAGGACTGCGTATTTTTCCTCGGCCCGCCTGAGCAGGGCGTCTTCCTTGGCGCAGTGCGGGCAGCCCAGACCATGGAAGAAATAGATATCGAGGCTGTCTGGGGTCTTGGCGAACAGCAGCAGGGCCGCCACGGCCAGCAGGGACACGAAGAGCATGGATGGCGCGCGCATTGTCGTCTCCGTGGTTCGGGAGGTTTTTCCTCCATATAGCGCGAATGACTGTTCAGGGCGAGTCGTGTTTCGTGTCGGATCTTTCGCGGCCTCGCGCGGGAAATTCCAGCCGGAAGACCGCGCCCGTCGCCGGCTGCGGATCGTGCAGGTCGATGCGCGCGCCGTGGGCGCGCAGGAGGGAGCGGCAGATTTCAAGACCCAGGCCCGTGCCCCCGTTGGCGCGGCGCGTGGTGAAGAAGGGCGTGAAGATTTTGTCCCGGTTGGCCGGCAGGACGCCGTGGCCATTGTCGCCGACCAGGAGAACCAAGGCCTCGTCGTGAACGGCGGCGGACACGCTGAGGAGGCTCGCCCCGTGGCCCAGGCTGTTCTCGGCCAGATTGGCGAGGACGATTTCCAGCGTTTCCGCCGCCATGGGCATGGACGTCGTCTCGGCCGGGTCAGTCCCCAGGACGCGTAGGCCCCGGTCGCGGAAGGCGCTGTCCACGTTGCGCAGCACGGACGCCAGATTGCTGTTCTCCCGGCTTGGCTCCAGGGCGTCGGCCCGGGCCAGTTCGAGCAGACGGGCCACCAGCCGTTTCATGCGCTCGGTGTCGGCCAGGAGATTGTCGAGGAAGGCGCGGGCGCGGGCGGGCTCCATGGTGTCGAGGTGGTCGCGCAGCAGCTCCAGCGCGCCCTGCATGGCCGTGAGCGGGGTTTTGAA
>CAYLNA010000407.1:0-2112 GCA_964384665.1 uncultured Desulfovibrionaceae bacterium
TGCTGGCGCCCTGCTTGATGCCGCCCGCGACGACGTTCTTGATCGCGGCCCGGACGATGCCCATGGGGTCCACGCCCTCATGCTGGTAGAATCCGGCGTCCTCGGCGGCCAGAAAGGCCTTGGTGGTGATTGGGCTCATCATCGACAGCGGAATCAAAAACCGCTTTTCACGGTAGAAATAGCCCAGGATCTGGCCATCCCTGGCCCGGACCGTGGTCGCCAGGGCCGGCGAATAATCGCTCAACTTGGTGAATCCGGGCAGGTCTTGTTCGGCCCAGTAATAGAGTCCGGCCCCGCCGGCGAGAGCGACAAGGATAGCAAACAACGCCAGCACGATACATATCTTCACGAATTTCATGACATCACCTTGCGTGGAGCCCCAGGGCCGCGCCCATGGCCCGGAACAGCTCCAGAATTTCAACCTTGGTCGCGCCCATGGCTTTCAGCATGGCGGACGGCGTGGCGCACTCGGCGGCGGCCAGGCATTCCTCGGCCGTGAACCAGGTCAGTTCGCCCTGGTACAGCCAAAACGGAAAAAGCCGACAATACATCGGCCGGGTGGCCCGAGCCAGGACGCAGCCGGATTGACCCAGAAACACGCAGCGTCCCTCGGCCGTGGTGGCCAGCCGCCAATGCCCGCCGTCGGGGGGAAAGGCGGCGGCCACGGCCAGATCCGGCATGAGATGGGCCAATTGCTCGACGAAGTCCGGGGTATTCGGAACCAGGACAAAGGACTCCGGCGCGAAGCCCGCGTCCAGGATGGCCGCGCGTTCCGCGTCCGAGAGCGGAAAGCAGAATTCCTCGTCCCCGCCGGACAGTTCGCAGCAGGTCTTGCCCTGAGCCGCGCAGCGCACGCAGATATGGGGGTCGAGGGCGATCATGCGCGGGAAAATTTGACCCGGCCCTGGCCCAGGACATCGTGCAGGTGAACCATGCCGACCAAATCGTCGTCCGCGTCGACCACCGGCAGCACGGTGATGGCCTTGGTTTCCATCAGATCCAGGACCTCCCCGCCCGCCTGATCGGGCCGAGCGCTCAGGGGCTGGGTCTTCATGACCGTGTCGACCACGGTCTCCCGCTCCAGACGGCCGGAACAAACCAAGCGGCGCACGTCGCCGTCGGTCAGGATTCCGAGCAAGCGCCCGGACGAGTCCAGAACGCAGACACAGCCCAGACCGCCCTGGTTGAGGGAGTCCAGGGCCTGCCCCAGGGACGCGCCGCTGGGCGCGGTGGGCAGCCCGCTGGTCCGCATCAACATCTCGATCTTTTGGGCCAGACGCTGGCCCAGGGCGCCGCCGGGGTGGAAACGGCGGAAATCCTCGATGGCGAAGGATTTCCAATCAATGAGGCACACGGCCAGGGCGTCGCCCACGGCCAGGGTGGCCGTGGTGCTGGTCGTGGGGGCCACGCCCAGGGGACAGGCCTCGGCCGGGACCGCAACGTCGATGACCACGTCGCACAGCTCGGCCATGGTCGAACACGCGCCGCCGGTCATCCCGATGACCCCGCCGGCCAGGGACCTGAGGCTGGGCAGAATGGCGTTCAGCTCGTCCGTCTCGCCGGAATAGGAAATGGCCAGGACCACGTCCTCGGCCCGGATCATGCCCAGGTCGCCGTGGGCCCCTTCCACCGGATGCAGGAAAAAGGACGCGGTGCCGGTGCTGCTCAGCGTGGCCGCGATCTTGCGGCCGACCAGCCCGGACTTGCCCAGACCGCAGACCACCACCCGCCCGGAGCAGTTGGCCATCATTTCCAGGGCCCGCACGAAGGCCCCGTCCAGACGGTCGCGCACGACCGTCAGGCCCTGGGCTTCCACGTCCAGCACATGCTTGGCCTTGGCCAGCCAATCCTCGCCCGTCTCCGGGCTGCACATATGCGGCATCTAGCAACACTCCAGGGACAGCTTGTTCATGCCCTCGTCCGGCAAGACCGGATAGGCCCCGTTGAAACAGGCCAGACAGAAATTCTCCGGCCCGCGCACGGCCTTCAGAAGGCCGCCGATAGTGATGTAGTGCAGGCTGTCCAGGCCCAGATAGCGGCCGATGTCGGCCACGGAATGGTTGGCCGCGATGAGTTCGCCCTTGGACGAAAAGTCGATGCCGTAAAAACAGG
>CAYLNA010000408.1:0-2103 GCA_964384665.1 uncultured Desulfovibrionaceae bacterium
CGGTCGTGCACGGTGTTTCGCTCAGGGAATACATGACTCCATCCGTGGCGGGTTCAGAATTTCACCGCCAGTTCCAGTCCGGCGATGAGTCCCGTGTCCTTCCAGCCCAGGCGCGTTTCGTACCGGTCATCGAGCAGGTTCTGTCCGTACACGGTCAGGGTGGAGGCCAGATCCCAAAGGTTGAAATCATAGCTGACATTGGCGTCCACGCGGGCGTAGTCGCCGATTTCATGGTATTGGCTGTCGGTGGAGAAGAAATTGCTGTCGTACGCGCCGACATATTTGAGCAGCAGGTTGGCTCGGAACGGGGCGTGGATGAAGCCCAGGTTGGCCGAGATCATGTTTTCGGGCAGGGTGCGGCGGTCCGTTTCGCTGTCCGAGGTCTGCCAACTGTAGCTCAATCCATAATTGAGCATGTCCTGGACCAGGACGCCGTTTACGCCGACTTCCAGCCCCTGGCGGACAACATCCAGATCGTCGTAGACATTGATGGCGTCCGCGCCCTTGCCGATGGAGGCGACCACGGTTTTCAGATTCCGGATGTCATAGGAAAACAGGGTCAGGCTGGGGTTGAACAGGCGGTGGAGTTGGCCGCTGACGCCGAGTTCGCGCCGCCATTCGACCTTGTTCGCCAGATCCTTGTCGTCCACCGTGGTCAGGAAGTCGTCCGCGCCCTGGCGCTGCACGGAGGTGCGGGCCGAGAGCTTCCAGGCGTCGCTCAGCCACCAGGCCAATCCGGTCGAGACATTGTAGGCCGGCGTGGCCCACTGGTCCTCGATCACGGCCGCCGTGACCTGGGTCGGGCCGGATTTGTCCACGCCCTCGGTGATGTGCTTGCGCTCGACCCGCAACCCGGCGTCCAGGGTCAGATGCTCGGTCAGGCGGTACTCGTCCTGAACATAGCCCGCGTAGAGTTCCTCCTCGCGGGGCAGGGTCTCGTAGTAGAACTGCCCGGTGGGCGTTTCCCAGAAAATGGCCTGCCCGCCCACGGTCAGGGTGTTGTCGCCGGTGGCGATGGCGTGGCGCAGGTCGAACTGGGTGGAGCGGTCCTCCTGGTCGTAAACCAGGCGAGTGGGCTTGGAGTAGCTTTCCTGGATCAGGTCCGTCTCGACCTGGCCCAGATAGAAGCCCAGGGTCGTGGTCTGGCTGGCGGTCCATTTTTTTCCGGCCGTGGCCGAGAGCATGACCGTGTTCAGCGGATCGTATTCCCACTCCGAATCGCTGGTGGTGCTGGCGCTCGTGGCCCGTTGGATCTGGCGGGAGGCCCAGTCCACATAGAGGCCGATGCTGGCCGAGAGACCGTTGGCGTCGTAGCCGACCTTGCCCAGGACCGAGTCCGAGTCATGGCCGTTGTTCCAGTCCTCGTGCCCGTCATCGTGGCTCTTGTTGTAGGTCAGGCTGTAGGTGAAGGCGTCGATGGCGTTGCCGTGACGGACAAAGGCCTTGGAGCGGTCCTGGCTGGCGTATCCGAGGCGGGCTTCTGTCTCGGCCTGTTTCGAGGTCCGGGTGCGGATGAGGATGAAGCCCTGGAGTTCCGATTCCTGCACGCCGAGCTGCACCAGCGGACCCAGGGTCAGGACCGTGGAGTCGCGGACCACGGTCACGGATTCGATGGCGTCGGTCGGAAAATCGGCCATGATCCGCCCGGACTGGGTCCAGGGCAGATACACGCCGTCCAGGACAATGGCGTAGAGCCCGCCGCCCCGGCCCTGGGCGTAGTTCATGGATTTGCGGCCCTGAAAGGAGACATGGACTCCGGGCGCGTGCTGCACGACCTCGTACAGGTTGGCGGCGTGCATGGCCTCGATGTCCTCCCGGCCGGCCCGCCAAGAGCCGTGTTTGGCGCTTTGGGGCAGGGCGTAGGAACTGCCCAGGGGCTCATCGGTGATGGTGGCGGAAACTTCCAGGGCGGGGATGCTGTAGGTCGCGTTTCCGGATGTCCCGGTTTCGGCCAGGGCCGACAGCGGCGCGGCCAGAACGCATGCGACGAGAATGACAAGCAGATGCATGACGGGCTCCGTTATGAGAGTGGCGAGGCGGTTGCGGTTTCCTTCCAGCGCCAACTGGACGCGGGCTTGCCGAAGGATCGGTTCACGTCGGCGG
>CAYLNA010000409.1:0-2100 GCA_964384665.1 uncultured Desulfovibrionaceae bacterium
CCGGATCGGTCTCCATGTACAGGGGATCATACGGATCCACGGACGTGCACCCCATGGGAATGTGCGTGGTCAGCGGCGGATCGAAGCTGGCCGCGATGGCCTCGATGCGTTCCTTGACCACGAGCTTGACCGGACAAGGCGCATACAGGAGCAGGTCGGCCAGCCCCATGGCCGGGCTGTCGTCCATGTTCTGGATGGATTGGATCAGATGGTCGAGACGTTTCATGTGGATCTCCAGACGAAGGGTGGAAAGGCTTGCACGATGCAAGCATCGGGCGTGCCAGAACGGCAAGGCGCGTGGAGCCAGGGGCAGAGCCGACGACGGCGGGAAGAAACAAAAGATCAAGGGCACGAAAATGTCCGCACCCACGTTTTCGGAATATCCCCGCAACATTCACGGGGGCCATCCGGGCCGCTGGCCATGATATCAGGAACCGTCATGTCGGAGTGCCCCGACTGGCGCGACGGCTTCCTGCTTCCGACGGGTTGCGAGGTTTTGCCCGGAGGGGGAAGAGGTTTCCATGCGCCCCTATCCTGCCCATGCAGAACGAGGTCACGCGTCTCGCGACGATTCATTCCAGCGGCAAGGACCGCTGGCCTCGCCCGACGTTCTGGCGGCTACTTGCTCAGAAGGCGGGGCTTGCTGTCGGTTTGCGCCTGCGGCGGCATGGTCGGTGCGGAGCCCATATCGCTCCGGAGCTTGCGCGCCAACTCGGCCACGGATTCGCCATTCGGCGTGACCGCCTGCGGATTGACCCGCGCCAGTCCTTCCCACGCTTCGGCCGCGCCGGCTTTATCGTTCAGATCGTAGAGACGCACGATTCCCGTATTGAATCGCGCCGTTTCGTGGCTCGGATCGACGGCGATGGCTCGGGCGAACGCATCGAGGGCTTGCTGATACTGCCCCAAGGCCCGGTGCATGACCCCCATGTCCGTCAACACATTGGGATTGTTTGGATTGATCTCCAGGGCTCGCGCGTACGCCTCGACGGATTTGGCCGGCTGGTCCGTGTCGAAATACAAATTTCCCAGGGTTATCCAGGCGTTTCCATCCTTGGGATTGAGCGCGACCCGGTCGGAGTAGACCTTGATTTGCGCGGCCAAGTCGCTTTCCTGCCCTTGGGTCACGCTCGTCCCGCCTCCGCTGGTGGACTGCCAGGCCGTGCTCAACGCCGAGCCGACAAACGCGCCCAGGATAAGCAGTGCGATCCCGCTGAAGACGAAATTACTGGTGCTCCGAGGTGGGGCCGCTTTTTCCGAACGCCTTTTTGCCATACTTTCTCCAGATCTTGAGGTTGCCACCCAACGGGAGGCGCGCTCGGACTGCCCGAACGCGGCCTCCGGTCAAGCAAGGTTCGGACCAGCATCAAGTCTTTGAAAAATCAGCAAAAAATATCATACTCCGGCATGATTTTGCACGTCTTGTGCAGAACGGCGCGCAGCGGACGCCGTTTTGCATAAAAAACGGAGCCGCCGAAAATTTCAAACGCGCCCGGCGCGACGCCATGCCCTGACCGCCAGCCACGCTCCGGCCAGGATACAGGGCAGACTCAGCCATTGCCCCACGGTCAGGACAAAGCCCTGCTCGTAGGCGGCCTGGGGCGTCTTGAAGAATTCCAGACCAAACCGCGCGGCAAAGACCAGCGCCAGCAGACTTCCGGTTAAAAGACCGCGCCGCTGACCGGCCCCGCGTCGATACGCGCCAAACAGGGCAACAAAAATCAGCGCATAGGCCACGGCTTCGTAGAGCTGCACGGGATGGCGGGGCAAACCGTCCACCCGCTCGAAAACCACGGCCCAAGGCGCTGTCGTGGGTATGCCCACGATCTCGGAATTCATGAAATTACCCAGCCGGATGCAGGCTCCGCCCAGCGCCCCCGGAATGGCCAGACGATCCAAGAGCCACAGCAGCTCCGGTCCGCCGGCCCGGCGCAGGAAAAGCCAGACTGCCATCACCAAGCCCGCGACACCCCCATGGCTGGCCAAACCGCCTTCCCAGATCTTCAGAATGTCCAAAGGATGGGCGAAATAATAGGCCGGATCATACAACAAACAATGCCCGAGCCGCGCCCCAACCAGTACGCCGGCCACGACATACCC
>CAYLNA010000410.1:0-2088 GCA_964384665.1 uncultured Desulfovibrionaceae bacterium
TCGATCAGCCCCAGCTTGGCCGCGTGGCGCACGAAGGCCATGGGGCTTTTGATGCCGAGCTTGGTCATGATGGCGTAGCGGTGGTTGAGCACGGTCTTGCGGGAGACGAAGAGCTTGGCCGCGATGTCCTCGGGGGTGAGGCCCTCGGCCAGGAGGCGCATGATCTGCTGTTCGCGCGGGGACAGGGAGCCGTAGGACGCGTCCACGCTCTTGGCCTTGCGCTCGGACACGCTGCTCAGTCGGCGCAGGACCGAGGGCGAGAGGGATCCGTCCAGGTACTGCCCGCCGCCGAGGATGGTGTCCAGGGCGTGCATGATGCCCTCGCCGCCGGATTCCTTGGACATGTACCCGCTGGCCCCGGCCTGGAAGGCGGCGGCGATGAAATCGATCTTGGTGTGCATGCTCAGGATCAGGATGGCCGCCTCGGGCCGCTCGGAGCGGAGTTGCCGGGTCAGTTCGATGCCGCTGCCGTCGGGCAGGCTGATGTCGATGATGGCTAGGTCGGGACTGGTTTTCTGGAACAGGGCCAGACCCTGGGCGCAGGTTCCGGCCTCGCCGACCACGGCGATGTCCGGCCGGGCCGTGAGGCGGGCCTTGAGGCCGTCGCGGTACAGGGGATGGTCGTCGATGAGCAGGATGCGTTTAGGATCGGCCACGGGGACTCCGGCGCAAGGGGGTTTCGACGAAAATGCGCATGCCCTGGCCCGGCTTGGAGCGCAGGGTGATTTTTCCGCCCAGCAGGCGGACCCGCTCGCGCATGCTCCACAGCCCCATGCGCTTGTTGCGGCCGGCCTCGGCTTGGCAGCGTTCCAGATCCGCGCCCTGGCCGTCGTCCTCGATGCGCACCAGCAGATTCGGGTAGGACCCGAGCAGGCGGATGACCACCCGGCTGGCCTTGGCGTGCTTGCGCGCATTGCTCAGCGCTTCCTGGATCAGGCGGTAGATGTTGATCTGGGTGTCGAAATCGAACTCCACCCCGTCCAGCCCGTCGGCGAAGACATCGACGACGATGCCGTGGCGCAGGGAAAAATCCTCGCAGTGGGCCAGGACCGTGTCCAAGAGGCCCAGCTCGGTCAGGCCCGGCGGCAGCAGGCCGTAGGCCAGATCACGGATGGAGGCGATGGCCGCGCTGAGACGGTCGCCAACGGCTCCGGCCTGGCCGCGCCACGGGCCGTCGGCGGGCAGGTTGGCGGCGATCCGCTCCAGATCGGCCTTGGCCAGGATGAGATCCTGGGCGACATGGTCGTGCAGCTCGCGGGCGATGCGCTGGCGCTCGTTTTCCTGGGCCATGATCAGTTCCTGGGATAGGGCGCGCATTTCGTCCTCGGTCTGACGCTGGCCGACAATGCGGCCGACGAGGTCGGCCACCGCGTCGACGAGGCTGCGTTCCTCGCGCAAAAACGGCCCTTCGTCGCTGACTGGCCGTTCCTCCAGGTAGCAAACTTCGATTTCGCCGCGCATCTCGCCCCGGATGGCGATGGGGCTGCTCTGACGCCACCGCGTGCGGCGGAAATTGGCGGAGCCGTGCCGCGCCTCGCCCAGGCGGATGGAGGCGCAGGCGATGTCCGGGAATTGCCAGGATTTGGGCACGAGATCGGCGATGGCGGTCAGGATCTCGTCCAGGGGCCTGTCCGCGCCCTGGGCCAAGTGGGTGACGCCGTAGAGGCAGTCGAGTTCCTTGATCCGTTCGCGCAGGGCGGATTCGGTTTTCTGGCGCTGGGCTTCAAGGGCCAGCCAGTCCTCGCGCGAGGCGGGAAAGTGGTCGGTGGGGCGTGCTGGGGGCATGGACTCTCCTGGGCGTTGGGCGGGAGTGCGTCTAGCACAGGACGAGAGAAGGGGCCAGGGGCGAAAGTCGGGCCTGACTTCCGCCCCCGGCGCAAAGGGAGCTATGCGGACAGGATCTTGCGGGCGCTTTCGTCCTGCACGTCGGTGATGAAACGGATGCCGGTCTCGGCGGCGGTCTCGCGGTTGGCGGCGACGATGTCGTCGCGGGTGATCTCCGTGACCGAGAACTTGCGCGCCCCGGCCAGGAGCTGCTGCAGGCCCGCGCCGAGCTTGTCGGCCAGGGTCCAGGCGGCGATGGCGCCG
>CAYLNA010000411.1:0-2086 GCA_964384665.1 uncultured Desulfovibrionaceae bacterium
CACCCAAAAAACACTCACGACGCATACCGACGAACGACGCATGGAAGACCTCCTTTTGTTTTTGCTCCCCTCGGATACAGGCGTTCCAGGCCGAAATGACCTTCCGAACGCGCCGGAACGCAGGACATCGAAGCCTTTCTGAAAATTCCCGGCCGCGAAATTGTGCGTGATGAGGGGAGCCATGTCCAGCCCGCGCTGCAACGCGGGCGACGTCTTTCTTTCTCCGCGAGAAGAATTCCCATCAAACAGGAGAATGTTTTCCCATGAAACAGGAAAAACATCGATTGATCAATCAAATCAGTCGCATATTTGTCCGATATCGCTCGCAATCACCCACGGGGCTTTTGGCGCGCCCCTTGCTTTTGGTGAGGAGATCCCCTTCTCCCATGGCGAAAAGCGCGGGAATCCTGGGCACATCCATGCTCCGTTACGCGGCCCTTGGCCGCGAAACGCCGACACCATGGAGATCATACACCTACAGTCAGGGGGCCGATCACAAGGCTCCGCAAACAAGGAGAGAACGCATGCTCGGAAATGGAAAACTCTACAAATCCCTGTACTTCTGGGTCATTTCGGCCATCGTGGCCGGCATCGCCTTCGGCGTCGTGGCGCCGGACACGGCCAAGGCCTTCAAGCCCCTGGGCGACGCGTTCATCCGCATGGTCAAGATGATCATCGCCCCGATCATCTTCTGCACCGTGGTCGTCGGCATCGCCAAGATGGGCAACATGAACAAGGTCGGCCGGGTCGGTCTGAAGACCATGCTCTATTTCTGGACCATGACCCTCATCGCCCTGACCATCGGCCTGGTGGTGGTCAACCTGTACAAGCCCGGCGTGGGCATGAACCTGGACATGAGCACCCTGGACGCGTCCAAGGTCGAGACGTATGTCGGCGCGGCCAAGAAGATGACCACGGTCGATTTCCTCATGAACATCATCCCGACCTCGGTCTTCGACGCCTTCGCCAAGGGTGAAATCCTGCAGGTGCTCTTCTTTTCCATCCTCTTCGGCCTCGGCCTGTCGTCCCTGGGCTCCAAGGCCTCGGCCGTGGTGCAGTGGATCGATCAGTTCTCCAAGGGCCTGTTCAAGGTCATCAGCTACATCATGTATTTCGCGCCCTTCGGCGCCTTCGGGGCCATGGCCTATGTCGTCGGCGCCCACGGCGTGGGCACGCTGAAGCAGCTCATGGCCCTCATGGCCGGCGTGTACACGACCTGCTTCCTGTTCATCTTCGTCATCCTCGCGGCCGTGTGCCGCTGGGCCGGCTTCAGCCTGTTCAAGTACCTGCGCTACATCAAGGAAGAAATCATGCTCGTCCTAGGCACCTCCTCCTCGGAATCGGCCCTGCCGCGCATGCTGGCCAAGATGGAGGTCGCGGGATGCGACCGGTCCGTGGTCGGTCTGACCCTGCCCATGGGTTATTCCTTCAACCTCGACGGCACATGCATCTATCTGACCATGGCCTTCATCTTCCTGGCCCAGGCCACGAACACCCCGCTTGATCTCGGCACGCAGCTCTACGTGCTCTTCATTCTGCTCCTGACCTCCAAGGGCGCGGCGGCCGTGACCGGCGGCGGCTTCATCACCCTGGCCGCGACCATGCAGAGCCTGGAGACGGTGCCCATCGCGGCCCTGGCCATCCTGCTCGGCGTAGACCGTTTCATGTCCGAGGCCCGGGCCATCACCAACCTGATCGGCAACGGCATCGCCACCATCGTGGTCGCCAAATGGGAAAACGCCTGCGACGAGGACCGCCTGCAGGCCGCCCTGGACGGGGACCTCGACCAAGTCGAACCCGAAGCACTGATGAGCGAAGATCCGGCCCTAATCCCGGTCGAAGTATCGGCCTGATCGCGGTCGCGCACGCACGCAAAAACGGCATGGACGCCCGAGGCGTCCATGCCGTTTTTCATTATACGCCCCAAACCGTGACCAACCTCAGGCGTTCCAGTCCAGAATGACCTTGCCGGACTTGCCGGAACGCATGACATCGAAGCCCTTCTGAAAATCCTCGGCCGCGAAATTGTGCGTGATGACCGGGGCCATGTCCAACCCGCTCTGGAGCATGGCCGTCATCTTGTACC
>CAYLNA010000412.1:0-2059 GCA_964384665.1 uncultured Desulfovibrionaceae bacterium
TCCTGAATCAACACCCGCAGCTCCCCGGCCATGTTGGCCAAAACGCCCACGGCCTTGGCCGATTCCTCCATGGCCAGGGCGTTCTGGGTCGCGCCGGAGGTGATCTGGGCCGTGGCCTGGCCGATCTCGTCCGAGGCGGCGGACTGTTCCTCGGCGGCCGAGGCGATGTCGCGCATGTGCTCGGCCGTGCGTTCGACCAGGGCCACGATCTCGCCGAGCACCCGGCGCGAGTCGGCCGCCAGGCGGGTGGTTTCCTCCACGGCCCCGGCCGCGGCCTCGGTGGAGCGGATGTTCTGCTGTGTGCTGGCCTGGATGGCGCCGATGGCCGCGCCGACTTCCTTGGTGGCGGTCATGGTCTTCTCGGCCAGCTTGCGGACCTCGTCCGCGACCACGGCGAACCCGCGCCCGGCGTCCCCGGCCCGAGCCGCCTCGATGGCCGCGTTGAGGGCCAGAAGGTTGGTCTGGTCCGCGATGTCGTTAATGACCCGGATCACCGCGCCGATGTTCTCGGCCTGCTTGCCCAGCTCGCCCATGTCCTGACGCAGGCTCACCGCGTTTTCGTGGACCCGGTTGATGACATCCTGGGACTGGACCATGACCCTGGCCCCTTCCTCGGCCTTGGCCCGCGCGTCATGGGCCAGGTCGGCCGCCTCGCCGGCGTTGCGGGCCACGCTCAGAACCGAGGCGCTCATCTGCCCCATGGCCGTGGCCACCTCGGTCGTGCGCATCTGCTGCTCGCGGGAATTGGCCGTGGACTCCTCGATCTGCGCGGACAACTCCTCCGTGGCCTGGGCCAGGGTGTTGGCGATGTCCGTGACCTGGGCCGCCCGCGCGGCGATGCCCGCAGCCTGGGCCTGCAACTGCGCGTCCTTGGCCTTCATGGCCGTCATGTCCACATAGAGACAAAACCCGCCGATGCATTTTCCTTCCAGGTCATAGAGCGGATAGACATTGGCCAGGACATGCCGCGTCCCGCCCTTGTGCCCGGTGATGGTCACCTCCAGGTTGCGAAAAACCTTGCCGGACTCGATGGCCTGCCCCACGGCGGTCTTGCGGGTCGGGTCGTTGTAGAAAATCTCGGCCAGGGTCTTGCCCAGCTGGGCTTTGGGGTCGCCGTCGATTTCGACCATGTCCAGACAGGCCTGATTGGTGAAGACCGTCTTTTCCCGGGCGTCGACCAGCAAAAACGGCATGGGCAGGCCCTCGACGATGCCCTTGACCAGCCCCTTTTCCCGCTTCAGGGCGGCCACCACGTCCCGCGCGGCTGCGCCCAAGACGTCTCCAGCGGGCAATTCGGCCCGCAAGTCCCCGGCGGCCACGGCTTCAAGGTAGCGCCGCGCGCCATCTCCGCGTTCGCGGCCGACGCGCGCCAGAATGATGGCCGCGACCAAGGCCGGAACCGACACCCCGAGCGCCGCATACGCCAGCCAGGCCGGGCCGCCCAGGGCCATGGACGCCAGTCCGACGACCACTCCGCCCAGACCGCCGCCCACGGTTCCACTCATCCAAAAAACATCACGCATATCGCTCTCCTTGCAACCGAAATTGATATTTCCCGTCCGTTCGGCTTCGCACAGTCCCGCCCATGAGGACAAGACCGGAATTTTGTGGCATGGACATCCCCAAGCCTTCCGCAACGGACACAAACAACCGCGTCCCGCCCATTCCCGACGCAAGCGGCTTCGTCACCTGATCGTCACATTGACCTCGACATCCTGTAACAAACCGCGCCTAGGTTGCCTTCATCAGTTCACCACCATGACTTCGCCACATAACCAAGGAGGACTTTCATGAACGGATTCATCAAAAAATCAATTCTGGCCCTGGCCCTGATCTGCCTGGGCGCGAGCATGGCCCAGGCCCGCGATCAGATCAAGATCGTCGGCTCGTCCACGGTCTATCCCTTTTCCAGCTACGTCGCCGAGGAACTGGGCTCCACGACCAAGTTCAAGGCCCCGGTGGTCGAATCGACCGGTTCCGGCGGCGGCCAGAAACTTTTCGGCGCGGGCCTGGGCGACAACACCCCGGACATCGCCAACTCCTCCCGCCGCATGAAGGA
>CAYLNA010000413.1:0-2055 GCA_964384665.1 uncultured Desulfovibrionaceae bacterium
GCACCCTCATCCGCCTCGTCGCCGGCCTGGACCGCCCGGACTGGGGGCGTGTCGAGCTGAATGGGCAGGTGGTGTTCGATCAAGCCGCCGGGGTCGACCTGCCGACCCGCATGAGGCGGATCGGCATGGTTTTTCAGGACTACCCCCTGTTTGGGCACCTGAACGTGGCGAAAAACGTGGGCTTTTCCTGCTCCGATCCGGCCAGGGTCGACGCCCTGCTGACCCGCTTCGGCATCCAGCATCTGGCCCGGCGCAAGCCGGCGGCCATTTCCGGCGGTGAGCGCCAACGCGCGGCCATGTGCCAGGCCCTGGCCCGCGATCCGGCCATCCTGCTCCTGGACGAACCCTTTTCCGCCCTGGACGCCCCGACCCGGGCCGACCTGCGCCACGAGCTGCCGCGTCAGGCCAAGGCCCTGGACATTCCTGTGGTCCTCGTCACCCACGACCTGCACGAGGCCGCCGAACTCGGCGATGTCATCATCCCCGTGGCCGACGGCCGCCACGACCCGGACTGGCTGCGCGGTGCGGAAAACGCCATGCGCCGCCTGCATCACGCAACCCCTAGACCCCGCATCTGCGCCTGAAGGACCAACCGCCATGAAACGTCATTTCCCGATCCTGTCCATCCTGATCCTGCTCGCCCTGGCCGCGCCAGTCCTGGCCACGCCAGCTCTGGCGGCGGACGCCCTGCTCATCGCGTCCGGCGCGGGCTACAAGACCGTTGTCGAGGCCCTGGCCACGGCCTTCACCAAGGAATCCGGCGCGCCCGTGGAACGCATCTACGGCAACATGGCCCAGATCATGAGCCAGGCCCAAAACAGCGGCAAGGTCGACTTGGTGGTGGGCGAGGAAAGCTTTCTGCGCGCGTCGAGCCTGCCCCTGGGAGAAACCACCGCCATGGGTGTCGGCCGGCTGGTCCTGGCCTGGCCCAAGGGCAAGCCAGAGCCCGGCGACCTGAAAGCGCCGGCGGTGGGACGCATCGCCATTCCGGACCAGAAAAGCGCCATCTACGGCAAGGCGGCCATGGAATATCTGGAGCGCAGCGGCCAGCACGCGGCGCTCAAGGACAAACTGCTCGTCGTCGGCGCCGTGCCCCAGGTCTTCACCTATCTGTCCACCGGGGAAGTGGATGCCGGGTTCCTCAATTTGACCCAGGTTCTGGCCGTCAAGGACCAGCTCGGCGGATACCGAGAGCTGGACGCCGCGCTGTATACGCCCATCGCCATCACCTGTTTCCAGCTCAAAACCGCCCCCAACCCCGCCGCCGCCACGGACTTCGCCCGCTTCCTGGGGACCGAAAAGGCCAAATCCATCCTCGCCGCCCGCGGTCTATGACCATCCTCGACATGGCGACCACGCCAGCGACCGTTGGACCGCTTCTCCTGACGGCGCGCATCCTGGTCCTGGCGGGCGCCATTTTGCTTCCGACCGGCGTTTTGCTTGGATACTATCTCAGCGGCCGGGCCACGCCCATGCGCGCCGTGGTGGACGTCCTGGTCGCAGCACCCCTGGTCTTCCCGCCCATCGCCACGGGCTTTCTCCTGCTGCTGCTCATTGGGCGCACCGGACCCATCGGCTCCATCCTGCCCTTCGACATGGTCTTCGCCTTTCCCGGCCTGGTCCTGGCCTCGGTCGTGTCGGGCCTGCCGCTGGTGGTCAAGCCCGTGGAAGCGGCCCTGCGCGATCAGGGCGTCAGACTGTCGGAGGTGGCGGCCGTGCTTGGCAAGACCCCGTGGCAGACCTTCATCCTGGTCCTGCTGCCGACCATCCGCAAACCCATGCTGGCCGGCTGGCTGCTCTCCATGGGGCGGTCCATGGGCGAAGTCGGCATCACCCTCATGCTCGGCGGCAACATCGTCGGCAAGACCAACACCCTGTCCCTGGAAATCTACAACTGCGTCTTTACGGGCGAATTCGATCGGGCCATGGTCCTGTGCGGCATCATCGGAACCATTTCATGCGGCCTGCTCTTCACGCTCAAGCGCATGTCCGCCATCTGAACACAAGGAGAACGACCATGAATACATTGGAGCAGGTCCGCGCGCGGGCCATCGC
>CAYLNA010000414.1:0-2049 GCA_964384665.1 uncultured Desulfovibrionaceae bacterium
CCAGGCCCGGACAATGGCCGCGACCTCGGCCTGGCGCACGGCCGCTTCCAGGGTCAACACCCCGTGATGAGTATCCATGGAAGGCAAGCCCGTGGCCAGACGCATCTCCAGGGGCAGATGAACCGGTTCGATAAGGGGATCGGAGGTGAGCAGAACCAGGCGCTCGGTCAGATTGCGCAGCTCGCGTACATTGCCCGGCCAGGGATAATCGCAGAGGGCAGCCAATGTGGCCGGGGCCAGGCGGATATCGGGCTTGTGATAGCGGTGGCGGTACATGGCCAGGAAATACTCGGCCAGGGGGGGGATGTCGTCGGGGCGCTCGCGCAGGGGGGGCAGGGTCACGGGGACCACGTTCAGACGGTAGTAGAGGTCGGCCCGAAATTCCCCGACTCCGACCATCTTATGCAAAACCCGATTGGTGGCGGCCACGATGCGGGCGGCAAAGGGCAGGGTCTTTTCCCCGCCCAGGCGGCGGAAGGTCTTTTCCTCCAGCACGCGCAGAAAATCGACCTGATTGGGCGGAGGAATCTCGCCCACCTCGTCCAGAAACAGGGTCCCATCGGCGGCCAGCTCGAAACTGCCCTTGCGCGGCCGCTGGGCTCCGGTGAAGGCTCCGGCCTCGTGTCCAAAAAATTTGTCGGCAAAGAGTTCGCCTTTGAGCACCCCGCAGTTGACCGGAACAAAGGGACGGGCACGGCGGCCGGACAATTGGTGCACGAGGCGGGCGAAGAGTTCCTTGCCCGTGCCGGACTCGCCGTAGACGAGGATGGTGGCGTCGGCTCCGGCCACCTGCGTGGCCAGGCGATAGAGATCACGCATGGATCTGGACTGAAAGACAAACTTGCCCAGTCCGTCCTCGGTGCCCAATTCCAGGACCTCAATGCCCTGGCCGCCAGCTTCCGGCAATTTTTTGCCGATCTGTTTTTGGCGGCCCCGCGCTCCGTCTTGTTCCACCATCCGTTGCTCCCCGCCCGTTCCCGCCCTTCCCTGAGCGACACCGGAGTCCAACTTTGAGAAAAAAGGCACTATCTTGCCGAGACCGGCAACAATTTGCCGTTTACGCATCCCATCATCCAGCGTCAACCGAGGATTCACCTCGTTTTTCCCTTGGCATGGTCCTTGCCCTTATAGTCCAACGAAACGATACGGATGCGCTGTGCATCGACGGCTGAAACCAAACTCCACGGCAACGTGCAAAGGAACTGGGAGCGAAACGCGAATGAAACTGAATACGACATGGATGCGGATTCTCGGAGGAGCCGGACTGGCGGTTCTCCTGGTGGCCACCCTGGCCTGGGCAAGCAACGACACCGGCATCGCCCAGGAGGCGGCCAAACAGATGGCCGAGGCCACGGGCGGCAACTCTGCCCTGCCCTGGTGGGCCTGGCCGGCTATTTTGGTGGTCTTTTGCTTTGTGCTTGGCGTCATCGCCGTTCTCGCCGGCGTGGGCGGCGGCGTGCTCTTCGTGCCCCTGGTCAGCGGATTTTTCCCCTTCCATCTGGACTTCGTGCGCGGAGCCGGTCTGCTCGTGGCCCTGGCCGGAGCATTGGCCGCCGGCCCCGGTCTCTTGAAGCGCAATCTGGCCAGTCTGCGCCTGGCCCTGCCCGTGGCGCTCATCGCCTCCAGCTGCGCCATCGTCGGCGCCTTCATGGGCCTGGCCCTGCCCGCCAATGTCGTCCAGATCTGTCTGGGCGGCACCATCATGTTCATCGCCATTCTGCTCCTGACCTCCAAGAACACGGCTCGGCCCGTGGTCACCAAGCAGGACGCCCTGGGTCTGGCCCTGGGCATTCAGGGCGCGTACATGGAACCGGCCACCGGCGAGATCGTGGAATGGAAGACCCACCGCACCCTGCCCGGCCTGCTCCTCTTCATCGTCATCGGCATCATGGCCGGCATGTTCGGTCTCGGCGCCGGCTGGGCCAACGTGCCCGTCCTGAACCTGATGATGGGCGCTCCGCTCAAGGTCGCCGTGGGCACCAGCAAATTCCTGCTGTCCATCACCGACACCTCCGCCGCCTGGGTCTACCTGAACAAGGGCTGCGTCAT
>CAYLNA010000415.1:0-2047 GCA_964384665.1 uncultured Desulfovibrionaceae bacterium
CGCGGAAGGCCTGGCCCAGGGCCTGGGTCGAGGCCGCGCAGGCGGTCAGGATGGTCAGGTTTTCACCGTGCACTCCCATAAATTTGGCCATGGCGGCGGCGGCCGTGTTGGGCAGGTAGTCAAGGAGCCACAGGGCTCTGTCCGTACGTGGGCCGGCTTCGAGATTGGGCCCCAGGCCCAGGAACAGCCCGGCCTGATCTAGGGCGGCCGAGTTCAGACCGGCTTGTTCCACGGCGCGGATGGCTGCGGCCAGGCAGAGTTGCTGGCCTCTGGTCAGATAGCGGGCATCCTTGAAGCGGCCGGTGAAGGCTTTGAGGTCGAAGTCCGGAACCGGGCAGACCGCCACTTCCGGGTCCTGGCTGGCGGCCACGAAAGGGCCATGGGGCGCGTCCAGGCCGGCCAGGAGGCTGGCCTCGTCGAGCCCCAGTGGAAGGACGAACCCGCTGGCCGTGATCACGACCCGGCGCGGCGGTTCAGCCATGGGCGGCATCGACATAGGCGACCAGATCGCACACGCGCAGCACCGGTCCGGCCTGGGCGTCGTCCAGGATCTGGCGCAGCCGCGCGGCGTCCAGGTGGGGGTAGGTTTCGGTCAGAAGATCAAGGGGCGCGGCTTGATTCTGTTCAGCCCGCGCGAGCAGGATGCGCAGGTCTTTCAGGAACAGGGTGTCGTCGTCGACCTCGATCCCAAGGCGGTGTTGGATGGCCACGCCGATTTCCAGGAGGTCGATGGATTCGGCTTCCAGGTCGCGGATGACATAGGTGTCGGCCGTGATGTCCGCCGGGTTCAGATCAAGGATTTCGGCCAGGATGGTGGTGATGGTTGCTTGTGTATTCATATGTATTTGCGCGCCGTCAGTCCGGCGTCCATGGTCAGGGTCGTGCAGGTGAAGGCCAGGGCTTGGTCCGACATCAGAAAAAGAAGCGTGGACGCGGCTTGGTCCGTGGTCACCAGCGGGGCTTTGATGGTGGCGCGGCGGTTGGCCGTGTCCAGAAAATCCGCGCCGCGCCCGGCGTCGAGCAGGCCCAGGCGTAGGCTGACGCTGGTCACGCCGCGCGGGCCAAGCTCCAGGCCCAGGGCGTGATACAGGGCCTCGCCGGCCCGTTTGGCCGCGCTGTAAAAACCCTGGCCTTCGGCCGGGAGGCAGGCCGCCGTGGACGAGACATGGATCAGGCGGCCGAAGCGCCGGGCCAACATGGCCCGCCCCAGGTGACGGAGCAGGCGCTGGCGGCCGGCGATCTGGGCCGCGAAATAGGCGTCGGCATCGGTGCTGGCGGCCATGAGGGCTTCGAAGCGGGCGTGGGCCAGGTCGACTACATAATCCGCCTCGCGCTCCAAGGCATCCACGCTGGTCGGGTCGGCCAGGTCAAGGCGCGGGCTGCGCGCGGCCAGGTCCGGAAAACGTTCCGCCAGGGCCGCGCGACCGCTCTCCGAGGAGTGGGTAGGGACGATGGTCAGGCCGGTTTCGCGCGCCAGATCGATCAGGGCCAGACCCATGGCGCAGCTCCCGCCCAGGATGAGCACCCGCGTGCCCGCAAAGGTCAGGCGCATGCGATCCGGCCTTCGGCGTGGACGACGTTTTCCCGGATCAGCCGGCACCGGAAAGCGTCGTCATTGGCCGTGATCCGCAATTCGTAGGCGCCGGGCGCGGCGAAGCGGCGAAAGACGAAGCGTTCAATGCGCAGGGCATCGGTTTGGCTGAAATCCTCGCGCACGACCTGGAGACTCAAGGCCGTCACCAGCGAACCGGGCAGTACCGGATTATCCGGAAAATGCTCGTGAAAACACGCTTCGTCCGGCGTGAACCGGCAGGCGTAGACTCGTTCTCCGGCGCTGGCCGAAACGAGGTTCAGATCCATTGTCCCTGCTCCAGCATGCGTCGGTCCTGGTCCAGACTTCGACCCTTGGTGGTCAGGTAATTGCCGATCATGAGTCCGTTGGCCCCGGCCAGGGGCAGCCAGGATTGGTAATCGCCCAAGACCCGTTCCCGCCCGCCGGCGATGGTGATGTGCGCCGTGGGCAGCATGAACCGGAACAGGGCCACGG
>CAYLNA010000416.1:0-2023 GCA_964384665.1 uncultured Desulfovibrionaceae bacterium
TGAAAATTCTGTGGGTTGAGAACCCGGCCGCCGTCGGTCACGGCCGCGTAGTCGCAAACCCGGATGCGGCCGGTCAGCTCGTCGATCTCGATCCGGGCCAGATGGGCGGCGTAGGGAAAAATGAGATGCGGAAAGCCCAGGGCAAAGGCGCGGCCCGTGTCCGGAACCTCGCGGGACACGGGCATGAGGTATTCGCCCACGCAGATCCGGTCGTCGCGCGAGAGCATGGACCCAAGCAGGGCCAGGGGCGTTTCCCTGCCCGTGGGCAGGTGGCGGACAGCGCCCGGAACCAGGGTGAAGCCGCCGGGCTCGTCGATCATCAGGATCAGGGCCGCGCGGCGGATCAGCTTGGCGGCCATCTGCTCGCAGGCCCGGATCAGGGCTTGGCCGTAGGTGTAGGTGGTCCGCCCGGCCGCGGCCGAACCGGAAGGGTGGGCGGTTTCCGTGTCCGGTTGGAGCACCGTGAACGACGCGTCGCCCTGGCAGAGCATTTCCCCGGCGATCTGGGCGAAGGTGGAGGAATTGCCCTGGCCCATGTCGGACACGGCGCCGTGGATGACAAAGCGGCCCTCGGGCGTGAGTTCAATCTTGGCGATGGCGTTGTCGGCCAGGCCCCGGCCGTAGCCCATGCCGTTGAACACGGCGGCCACGCCCACGCCCCGGCGGGTGAAGCGGGGCGCGGATTCTTTCCAGTCCCGCCGCGTGGTCCAGAATTCGTGATGGCGCAAGCGGCGCAGACATTCGTCCAGGCCCGTGGACGTGGTCAGGGTCACGCCGGCGCAGTTGCGGTCCCCCCGGCGCAGGGCGTTCTGGCGGCGCAGGTCCAGGCGGTCCCGACCCAGATGGTCGGCCAGCCGGTCCATCATGCCCTCGAAGGCCGGGCTGACCTGGGCCACGCCAAAGCCCCGGAAGGCCCCGGCCACGGGGTTGTTGGTGTACACGCACCAACCCCGGCAATCCATGTGCTCCACCCGGTAGGGGCCGGCCGCGTGCTCCATGCCCAGTTCCATGATCTCACCGCCGAGGTGGGCGTAGGCTCCGGTGTCGTACCACAGACGGCAGACCACGGCCTTGAGGGTTCCGTCGCGCATGGCTCCGATGCGGTAGTGCAGGCGGGCCGCGTGGCGCTTGTACCCGGCCAGAAAGCTTTCCTCGCGGTTCCACCACATCTTGATATGCCGGCCGGGCAGGCGCAGGGCGGCCAGTCCCAGCAGGCACTGCACCGTGGCTCCGTCCTTGCCGCCGAATCCGCCGCCCAGAAAGGGGCCGGTGATCCGGATGGACCAGGGCGCGAGCCCCAGGGCGTGACCTATCTCGAACCGGTCCCGAAACGGAGCCTGGGTGGACACGGTCAGATGCAGAACGCCGCGCTCGTCCAGGCGGGCCACGCCGTTTTCCGTTTCCAGAAAGGCGTGGGCCTGGACCGGGGTGTGGAAGGTTTCTTCAAGTATCACTTCACATTTTTGCAGGGCGTCCTCGGCTTCGCCCTTGCGGATCTCGGCCGCCAGCAGCACGTTGGAGCCGTGGCTTTCGTGCACCAGGGGCGCGCCCTCGGCCAGGGCCGCGTCGATGTCCGCGACGATGGGCAGGGGGTCGATATCGACCTCGATCAGGTCTAGGGCGCGGCGCAGGATGTCCCGGTTCTCGGCCACGACCAGGGCCGCCGGGTCCCCGGCATGACGGACCGTGGTCCCGCAGAGCACCGGCATGTCCTTGTGCACGATGCCCTGGCGGTTGGTTCCGGGTACGTCGGCGCGGGTCAGCACGGCATGCACGCCGGGCAGGGCGCGGGCCGCGTCCACCCGCACCGCGCGGATCAGACCGTGGGGAACTCCGGCCCGCTTGGCTCCGGCCCAGAGCAGGTCCGGCGGATATTCGTCGGCGCTGAAGCGCTCCGCGCCGCAGGCCTTGGCCAGGGCGTCCAGACGGGGGTAGCTTGGGCCGATATCGTAGGGACCGTGGACCATGGCCGCTCCATGTGGGGAAAAGATGGAGAACAGTGCGAAAAAATAAGGCTTTGTGT
>CAYLNA010000417.1:0-2008 GCA_964384665.1 uncultured Desulfovibrionaceae bacterium
CCTCGGTCAAGCGCATCCTGGTCAGCGAACAGTCCTCCCGGGTCATGGAGATCGTCGGGGCCGTGGCTGCGGGCCTGGTGCTCTGGTACGGCGGCATGCGGGTCATCACCCAGGGGGATCTGACCCCGGGCGAGCTGCTCTCCTTTCTCACGGCCTTGGCCATGCTCTATGAGCCCATCAAGCGCATGAACACCGCCAACATGGACATCCAGGCCGCCCTGTCCGGCGCGGAGCGGGTCTTCGAGATCCTGGACGATCCGCTGCTCACGCCGGAGGGCGGCGGGACCGAGGAGCTCACCAAGCCCTTCCAGGAACTGGTCATGGAGGACCTGCGCTTCACCTATGCCGGAGCCACGAGGCCGGCCCTGGACGGGGTCAGCCTGCGGGTCCGGGCCGGGGAACGCGTGGCCATCGTGGGCCCCAGCGGCTCGGGCAAGACCACCCTGGTGAACCTGGTGCCCCGCTTCTTCGAGCCCCAGGAGGGCCGCATCCTGCTCAACGGCCGTCCCGTCCAGGACTACACCCTGGTGAGCCTGCGCCGGTTTCTGGGCATCGTTTCCCAGGACGCCTTCTTGTTCAACGACACGGTGCGCGGCAACATCGCCTACAGCACGGAGGGCGGGATCGACCCCAAGGCGGTCGAGGACGCGGCGCGGGCGGCCTATGCCCACGAGTTCGTCAGCGAACTGCCCGAGGGGTACGACACCCTGGTGGGCGAGCGCGGGGTGAAGCTCTCCGGCGGCCAGAAGCAGCGCCTGACCATCGCCCGGGCCATCTTCAAGAATCCGCCCCTGCTCATCCTGGACGAGGCCACCAGCGCCCTGGACACCGAGAGCGAGCGCATCGTGCAGCTGGCCCTGGAAAACCTCATGCAGAACCGCACGAGCATCGTCATCGCCCACCGGCTCTCCACCGTGCTCACGGCGGATCGCATCGTGGTCATGGAGAACGGCCACGTTCTGGCCCAGGGACGGCATCAGGAGCTGCTGGACACGTGCGACCTCTATGCCCGCCTCTACAACATGCAGTTCAATGAGGCAGCGCTCTAATCGGTTGTTCCAGGTTGCAAAAAAAGGATTATCTGGCTACAGCCCATGCTGTCGCCATGGAGGTCCGAGTCCGTGGCCGCGGCTGCGCCCGGAGTTTTCATGCCCTTGGTGAAGGAACAGAACACCATGATACGCGAGTACAGTTACGACAGCTATCTTCGGAAAATCATTCATAAAATAAAGCTGTTTCAGTTCAAAAAGATCCAGGGCCGCCGGTTCCATTCCATTTTCATCAATACACTGCCGAAATCCGGGTCGTTGTATCTGCTCACCCGGATCACCAAGGGCCTGCGCATCCACTCCATGCGGATCTCCTCGGGCTATTTCCCCCTGGACATCATCGACCTGGTGCGGCTTGAGGAATTTCTGGCCGGGCAGTTCATGTGCCAGGGGCATGTCACGCCGAACCCGTTGAACATCCGCATCGTGGACGCCTCCCTGGACCGCATGTGGCTCCATGTCCGGGACCCGCGCCAGGCGCTCATCTCCATGCTGCACCACCTCGACCGGACGCTGCAGATCAGCAATGCCCTGGCTCTCTCGGTGTCCATGCCGGCCGCCTACGGCATCAAGGACTGGTATGGTCTCTCCTTCGAGGCCAAGGTGGATGCCCTGATCGAGGGATATTATCCGGACTGCATCCGCTTCATCGAGGACTGGCTGGCCTGCGAGAAGACCTTCACGCGCACCAAGATGCTCGTCACCCAGCACGAGGATCTGAAGCGCTCCGAAGAGGAGCTGCTGGAGCGGGTTTTTGATTTTTACGAGGTCCCCCGGAATCTCTTCGAGCTTGTCCAACTCAAGCGCAACATGATGACGCACTATCGCAAGGGCGCGAGCAGGGAGTGGGCCTCGGTGATGACTCCGGCGCAACAGGAGCGGGTCACTGCGGCCCTGCCCAAGGCCCTGAGCGAGCGCTTCGGCTGGTGAGACCCGGGATCATGTCCTTCAACAAGGCG
>CAYLNA010000418.1:0-2005 GCA_964384665.1 uncultured Desulfovibrionaceae bacterium
GGTTCATGGCCACGGAGCGGGCACAGAAGATGGTCAGGTGGCCGAGGCCGCGCTCGCCGGTCGCGGTGTGTTGGATCAGTTCCACCCGGTGGAACAGGAAGGGCGGAAATAGCTCGTCCGCGTCGGGATATGGGGCGGCTGGAATCGCGCCCATGGCGGTATGGACCGCGCCATCGCCGTTGCTGACGAGCACTCCGGTAACGGTGGATGACTGGGTGATGCCCACGGCCATGGTCTCCATGAGGGGCCGATCCAGATCCCACATGGCCTGGGTCACGCTGCCTTGGAACGATTGACCCAGGGAGGCCAGGTCTTGAGCCATGCGTCGTTCCACATTGGCGTATTCGATGGCCAATTGGACGAGGGTCACCAGGATGGCCAGCAGCAGATAGGCCCCAAAAACCATCTTGAAAAGGCGGCCGGCCAATGAGCCCCAATAGTTCATGAAGCGCCTCGTGGACCGTGGGAATCGTTGTCGTCCATCAGAAATCGAGCATTTGATCGGCTTCGGCCTCGGTCACGTATTTGGTGAAGATACGCTTCAAGGTCCCGTCTCGTTGCATGGCCCGGATCATGTTCCGCCACTGTTCGGCGTCGGCCTCGGTGAAGCGTTTTTTGCTCAGCATGGTGCAGCCGATAATTCCCTTGTCCTCGGGGAACCAGTCCTGCACGGACGCCTTTTCGGTCAGATCCAATTCGTTCAAGAGTTTGCGGTAGACAAAGGGGAAGGAAAACATGGCGTCAATGCGCCCCAGTTTGAGCTTTTCAAAGAGGAGGTCCACATTGGCGCTTTCCTCGACCCGTCCGGTTGCGCGCATTTTCTGGAGCCAGGCGTCAATTTCCTTGCCGTGGGTGTAGCCGCGCACCACGCCGAGAACCAGCGTGGCGTTCTGGAGGAAGTCTTCGCCATTGCGCACCGCCGCGCGGGCTCGCTCGCCGACCACGACGTAGTTCTTGGCGGTGATGGACGGCGCGCACCACAAAATGCGGTCGCGTTCCGGACTCCAGATGCCGGAAAGGCTCACGTCGAGTTCTCCTTTTTCCAGATCTTCCCAGACCCGGGCGAAGGTCATTTCCTGGGTGACGAAGGCGCAGCCCGTGCGTCGTCGGAACTCGTCCATGATATCCACGTTCATGCCTTTTTCCTGGCCGTTTTCGACATAAAAACGATAACCCAGCCGGAAATAGGCCACGCGGATGGGCGTGTCGCCGCATCGGAACCCCTCCTCGCAGGAGGCCGGGGTACCAAACGTGGCCGGCGATAACACAACAAAAGAAACGGCAATGATTTTGGCGAGAAAGCGGTATTTCATGGCTCTGGCTCCTGAAAAAGGGTTGCGGGCTTGAATCGTCCAGAATTCCTACCGTGTCGGGAGTCCAGAGTCACCATGAAATCAATATGCGGGGAATCAACAGCTGTTTCTCCGCAGCATCTCCCCCAACCCCGAATCCCGGCGCGCCGGGGCATTGACGGCCGTGGCGACCTGATCCGTCCGGCCGATGAGGGTGAAGCGGCGTTTGGCCCTGGTCAGGGCGGTGTAGAGGAGTTCGCGGCCCAGGACCGGGCAGGGTTCCTCGGGCAGGACCAGGACGGCGTGATCGAATTCCGAGCCCTGGCTCTTGTGCACGGTCATGCAATAGCAGGTTTCGAAGCGGGGCAGGCGGGCCGGGGACAGGGACGTGAAACCGTCCGGGCCGGGAAAGAAGACGCGCAAGGCCCCGTCCACGGGCAGGGCGATGCCGACGTCGCCGTTGAAGAGGCCCAGATTGTAGTCGTTTTCACGGATCATGACCGGCCGGCCCGGATACCAGGCGTGGTCGTCGCGGCCAAAGCCGAGGATTTCGCGGGCCAGCCGGTTCAGGGTTTCGGCCCCGCGCGGCCCCTGGCGCACCGGGGACAGGATGCGCAGGGCCTCGAAGCGGACAAAGGCCTGGGCCGGGTCCGGGTTTTGTCCCAATCCGCCAAAAGCGGCGCGGACCAGGGGCGCGAGTTCCTCCCGCAGCT
>CAYLNA010000419.1:0-2002 GCA_964384665.1 uncultured Desulfovibrionaceae bacterium
TCCAGCGAACGCTTCGACGACGAGGTGGATCTGGGCATGCTCATGGCCGCCACCTCCCACTACTATCATAACATCATCCTGCCCTATTCCGCGCGAGTCCTGGCCGTGCTCGATCAGGTCGCGCAACTGGGTCTGGACATCGACATGATCGCCCCGGATCACGGCATCATCTGGCGCAAGCACGTCCAGCTCATCCTGGACACCTACCGTGAATACGCCCTGCAGAAGCCCCATAAGAAAGCGGTCATCGCCTATGACACCATGTGGCATTCCACGGAGAAAATGGCCAAGGCCATCGCCGAGGGACTCATGGAGGAAGGCGTGTCCGTCAAGCTCATGCACCTCAAGCAGTACCATCACAGCGATGTCATGGCCGAACTGGCCGACGCCACGGGCGTCATCTGCGGCTCGCCGACCCACAACAACGGCATCCTGCCGCTCATGGCCGACTTCCTGACCTACATGAAGGGCCTGCGACCCGAGGGACGGATCGGTGCGGCCTTTGGCTCCTATGGCTGGAGCGGGGAATGCGTGAACATCCTGTCCGACTGGCTCAAGACGGCCAAGGTCGAGGTCATCGAACCCGGCGTCAAGGCCAAGAACGTGCCCGATCACGCCAAACTGGCCGAATGCAAGGAACTGGGACGACAGGTCGGCAAGGCCATCGTGGCCAAAGTGGACGCGGGAGCCTAGGACGCATGGCCGGCGGCAGGGATATCAAACGCCAGGTGCATGACATTCTGGCGAACGAGGACTGGGAAGCAGGACTGGACACGATTCTGGCCCTGCCCGGCCAGAGCGTCGTCGGGCCGCTTTTTTCCGCGCTCTGCGCCTCGTCCTCGCAAATCCGCTGGCGCGCGGTCACCGCCTTTGGGCTGGTGGTCGCGAACATGGCCGAAACCACTCCGGAAAAGGCCCGCGTCGTCATGCGCCGCTTCATCTGGAGCCTCAACGACGAGTCCGGCGGCATCGGCTGGGGCGCGCCCGAAGCCATGGCCGAAATCGTCTGCCAAAGCCGGCTCATGGCCGCCGAGTACCACAACCATATTCTGGCCTATATCCATGAGGACCACTGCCGGCCGGACTGCTACCTGGAGCACGCCCCCTTGCGGCGGGGCGCGGTCTGGGGCGTGGCCCGCATGGCCCAGATCCGTCCGGATCTGGCGATCAAGGCCGAAGCGGATCTGCTCCGCGCCCTGGCCGACCATGACGCGCCCATTCGCGGCCTAGCCGCCTGGGCCTGCGGCCGGCTGGGCCTGACGTCGGCCCTGTCCGGTCTCGCGGCCATGACCGACGACCAGACGTCCATGGAACTCTACCGCGACCGCAGCCTCTTCGAGATCACCCTCGCAACCCTGGCCGGGGAGGCCATGTCCCGGATCACGGGCAACCCACCCGCAAACGACTAAAGGAGATTTTTTATGGATGTGCTCATGTTATCCAGGCTCCAATTCGCCATGGCTACCATGTTTCATTTCATCTTCGTGCCCCTGACCCTGGGGCTGTCCATCCTGGTCGCCATCATGGAGACCAAGTATGTGCGCACCGGCGATGAAATGTACAAACGGATGACCAAATTCTGGGGCAAGCTCTTTGTCATCAACTTCGTGCTCGGCGTGGTCACCGGCATCACGCTGGAATTTCAGTTCGGCACCAACTGGTCCCGCTATTCCGAATATGTCGGCGACATTTTCGGTTCGCTCCTGGCCGTGGAAGCGACCGTGGCCTTTTTCCTGGAATCCACCTTCCTGGGGGCCTGGATCTTCGGCTGGGACAAGCTCTCGCCCAAGATGCACGCCGCCTGTATCTGGCTGGTGGCCATCGCCTCCAACCTCTCGGCTCTGTGGATCCTCATCGCCAACGCCTTCATGCAGCACCCGGTGGGCTACGTGATCCGCAACGGCCGGGCCGAACTGGAAAGCTTCTTCGCCGTGGTCGGCAACAGCTTCGCCTGGGAGCAATACGCCCACACCTTGAGCGGCGCCTTCGCCCTGGCCGGATT
>CAYLNA010000420.1:0-1999 GCA_964384665.1 uncultured Desulfovibrionaceae bacterium
GCCGGCAACGGGGTCATGTACAAATGCGACCGTTGTCAGGACCGCGTGGCCGCCGGCGACGAGCCGGCCTGCATCGCGGCCTGTCCGGAAGGGGTCCAGACCATCGGTCCGCGCGCCGAGATCCTGGCCCAGGCCCAGGCCCTGGCCGCGCAAACCGGCGGATTCATCTATGGCGACACGGAAAACGGCGGCACGAACACCTTTTATGTCTCGCCCGTGCCCTTCGAGGCGCTCAACGCGGCCCTGAAGCCAGAGCCGGGGCGGCCGCATCTGGCCGCAGTGGGCAATCCCTTTTCCACGGAAGACCTGCTGGCGCGGGCCGTGTATGCTGCGCCCATCGCCGGAGCCGTGGCCGGGGTGCTGCATCTGGTGCGCGGCGCGACCAAGGAGGATGGCCATGAATAAGCCCATGCGCCTTGTTTTCCGGCTGCTGGTCGTGGCCCTGCTCTTCACCGGCTTCGCCCAGATGCCCATTTTCGCCCGCTATTATCTGGCCAGCGTGCCGGGTTTCGCCTGGACCGCCGATTATTACCTCAACCATGTCCTGCATTACGGCCTGGCCATTGTCCTGCTCGCGGTTTTGGGCTGGCGCGCCGTGCTGGCCTGGCGGCGGTCCTGGACCGTGGGCGGGGTGCTTTTGGCCGCGTGCTGGGCCGGCGTGGCCGCGACGGGTCTGGTGCGGGTCATGAAGAACCAGCCCGACGCTTTTTTTGCGCCGGATCTGGTCATGTGGGTGGACTGGAGCCATTTGGGCTTGGTCATGCTCCTGGGCCTCGTCGCCCTGGGAAGGCGGCGTCGGTCCGCGTGAGGCGCGCTGGTTGGGCTTGCGGCTTGCTTCCCGCCGGGGACCTTGCTAACCCGGCGTTTTTCAAAGCGCGGGCGAGTCGTTTCGTCCGCCGGCCGCAACCCAACGAGGAACGCCATGAGCTTGAAAATAGCCATCATCGGATCCGGCGCCATCGGCGCTTTTTACGGCGCGCGCCTGCTTCGGGCCGGGCACGAGGTCCATTTCCTGTTCCATTCCGACTACGGGCATGTCCGCGCCCACGGCCTGCGTGTCGATTCCGTGGACGGGGACATGTTCTTCCCGCAAGTCAACGCCCATGCCCACGCCGAGGACATGCCGGTTTGCGACCTGATTCTGGTCGCGACCAAGACCACCACCAATGATCTGTTGGACGGCTTGCTCCGCCCTGTCTGCGGACCGGGGAGCACCGTGGTGCTGATGCAGAACGGCCTCAACGGCGAGCGCCGCGTGGCCGATCTCGGTCTGGGCGCGGCCGTCCTGGGCTGCTTGTGCTTTGTCTGCTGCAACAAGCTCGGCCCCGGCCACGTCACCCACATCGAATACGGGCAGGTCTTGCTTGGGGCCTACCGCGCCGACGAGGCTCCGGCCGGCCTGACCCCGGAACTGGAACACGCCGCCCAGGCCTTCGAGAGCGCGGGCATCAAGGTGGACAGAAGCCCGGACCTGATCCTGGCCCGCTGGCGCAAGCTGTTCTGGAACATCGCCTTCAACGGCCCCTGCGCCTTGCTCGGCGCGACCACGGATTTGGTCGTGGGCTGCGCGGCCACGCGCCAGCTGGCCGTGGACCTCATGGCCGAGGTCCGGGCCGGAGCCGCCGCCGTGGGTCGGGACATTCCGGAGTCGTATATCGAGGATATCCTGGTCTTCACGGACAAGATGGCTCCGTACAAGCCGAGCATGATGCTCGACGCCGAGCACGGTCGGCCCCTGGAGGTCGAGGCCATCTATGGCGAGCCCCTGCGCACGGCCCAGGCCCATGGCCAGGAGTCGCCGGTCATCCGCACCGTGTACCAACAGCTGCTTTTTCTCGATCGGCGCTTGCGCGACAAACGTTGATTTTTCGGGAATTATTCAGCTCATTCGTGAATTCGGACTGGATACCGGCCTTCGCCGGTATGACGGACTCGGACTGGATTCCGGCCTTCGCCGGCATGACGGACATGGAAAGGACATGGTCCGAGACGTCATTCC
>CAYLNA010000421.1:0-1997 GCA_964384665.1 uncultured Desulfovibrionaceae bacterium
TCCAAGGCCACGGGCGTGCCCCTGGCCAAGCTGGCCACGCGGGTCATGATGGGCGAAAAATTGGCGGACCTGAACCCCTGGGCCATGCGCAAGGGCGGCTATTACGCGGTCAAGGAAGCGGTCCTGCCCTTTGGTCGCTTCCCCGGCGTGGACGCCCTCTTGGGGCCGGAAATGCGCTCCACGGGCGAGGTCATGGGCGCCGATCCGTCCCTGGGTCTGGCCTTCATGAAGGCCCAGCTCGCGGCCGGGCAGTTCCTGCCGGCCAAGGGCTGCGTGTTCATCTCCGTCAACGACGCGGACAAACCCGGCATCGTCGGCCCGGCCAAGACCTTCCAAAAGCTCGGCTTCACCATCATGTCGACCCGGGGCACGGCCGCCTTCCTGGCCGGGCACGGCGTGGACTGCCAGGTGGTCAACAAGGTCTACGAGGGGCGGCCCAACGTCGCGGACCACATCAAGAACGGGGACATCCAGCTCGTCATCAACACTTCCTCCGGCAAGCGGACCAAGGAGGATTCCTCGGAGCTGCGGCGGACCACGATCCTCTACGGCCTGCCGTACACGACCAATCTGGCCGCGGCCAAGGCCCTGGCCCTGGCCATCAAGGAGCGCAGCACCGCCGGCCTGGATGTGAAATGCCTGCAGGAATATTACGAGGGGTTAGGCCGGGATTTTTAGATTCCGACCGCCCCGCCGAATGAATCATGGAGCAAAGCTCAGGACTAAACATGGTCCTGAGCTTTTACCATTCAAGAACGCCTACACGGAACGTGCACTGACATGAAAAAAGAAGCTTGCGGATTATTTGGAATTTACGGCCATCCCGAAGCGGCGCGCATGACCTATTTCGGTCTCTACGCCTTGCAGCATCGCGGTCAGGAGAGCGCCGGCATCATTACCTGGGACGGCCAGACCATCCGCGAGCAGCGCGGCATGGGTCTGGTCGCCGACGTCTTCCAGGAACGCCATCTGGGGCACCAGCTCAAGGGCAGCGTGGCCATGGGCCATATCCGCTACTCGACCACCGGCGCCTCCCTCATCCGCAACGCCCAGCCCTTCAAGGTCACCTACAAGGGCATGAACCTGGCCCTGGCCCACAACGGCAACCTAGTCAACACCATCAGCCTGCGCGAGGAACTGGAGAATCAGGGCACCATTTTTCAGACCACCATGGACAGCGAGGTCATCATGCACCTCGTGGCCAAATACATGAACGGCGGCACGCCCGAGGAGGCCATCGCCAAGGCCTGCTCGCGCATCAAGGGCTCCTACAGCCTGCTCTTCATGGTCAACCAGAAGCTCATCGCCGTGCGCGACCCGTGGGGATTCCGCCCCCTGTCCCTGGGCCGGGTCGGCGACGCGTATGTCCTGGCCTCCGAGACCTGCGCCTTCGATCTGCTGGAGGCCGAATATCTGCGCTGCCTGGACCCCGGCGAGATGCTCGTCATCGAGGATGGGCGCATGATCTCGCACCGCTACATGGAACCCTCGGATCGGCAGAGTTCGTGTATTTTCGAGCTGATCTATTTCGCCCGGCCCGATTCCCTGGTTTTTGACCAGGAAGTCTACAACGCGCGCAAGACCATGGGCAAGGTCTTGGCCCAGGAATGCCCGGCCGACGGCGATTTCGTCATGCCCTTTCCGGATTCCGGCGTGTACGCGGCCGTGGGCTACGCCCAGCAGTCCGGCCTGCCCTTCGAGGCTTGCATGATCCGTAACCACTACGTCGGCCGGACCTTTATCCAGCCGACCCAGGGCATGCGCGACTTTTCCGTGCGCGTGAAGCTCAACCCGGTCAAGAGCATGATCAAGGGCAAGCGGGTCATCATCGTCGAGGATTCCATCGTGCGCGGCACGACCATCCGCACCCGCGTCAAGCAGCTGCGCGAGCTGGGGGCCAAGGAAATCCACATGCGCGTCAGCTGCCCGCCCATCCGTTATCCCTGTTTTTACGGCATCGACTTTTCGTCCAAGGGCGAACTCATCGCGGCCAACCA
>CAYLNA010000422.1:0-1994 GCA_964384665.1 uncultured Desulfovibrionaceae bacterium
TGACCATGGCCGACGCGGACCTGCTCGGCTTCAACTGGTTCGTGCAGGGCGTGGTGGGAACTCTGGAATAGAGTTCCCCCGGAAATCATCCATGCTTGCACTCCGCGCCGTCAAACGACAGGAGCCCCTGGGTTGGGGCTCCTGTCTTGTTTTTTTGGCCGCCCTGCTCCTGGCCTTCGCCGTGGGCGGGGCGCTCCTGGCCCTGCGGGGCCAGTCCGCCCTGGATGGATTGTGGCTGCTCCTGCACAGCGCCTTTGGCTCGGGCTTCGCCCTGGAGGACTGCCTGATCAAGGCCGCGCCCATATTTCTCTGTTCCGTGGGCGTGGGGCTGACCTTTCGTTTGCAGGTCTGGAACATCGGGGCCGAGGGACAATTCGCCCTGGGCGCCATCGGCGCTACCTGGGCCGCCCTGACCTTTCCGGAGTGGCCGTGGCAGGCCTTGCTGCCGTGCATGCTGGTCTGCGCCACCCTGGCCGGGGGGGCTTGGGGCGTGATCGCGGCCGTGCTGCGCCTGAAGCTGCGGGCCAACGAGATCATCGTCACCCTCATGCTCAACTATGTCGGTATCCTGGTCCTTGATTTCCTGGTCTACGGGGTTTGGAAGGATCCGGGCAGCTTCGGGTTTCCCATGACCCGCGAATTTTCTCCGGCCGCCGTCGTCGCCCGCGTCGGCGACACGCGCCTGAATTGGGGTCTGGGGCTGTGCGTGGCGGTTGGCGCGGTGATCACGATTTTTCTGCGCTACACCCGCCTTGGCTACGAACTGCGGGCCTGCGGCGAGAATGTCCGCGCCGCGCGCTACGCCCGTCTGCCCTACAACGGCTTGGTCGTGCTGGTCATGGCCGTGAGCGGCGCCCTGGCCGGCTGGGCCGGATTTTTGGAGGCCTCGGCCACCCTGGGGCGTTTGCAGCCGAGCATCATGGCCGGTTACGGCTACACGGCCATCGTCGTGGCCTGGCTGGCCAACCTGAGTCCCCTGGTCATCGCCGTGGCCGCCTTTCTGCTGGCCGGCCTGCGGGTCGGCATGGAGACCCTGCAACTCGACCTGCAAGTCCCGGCGGCCTTTGGCGGCATCCTGGAGGGCTGCGTCCTGTTGGCCGTGCTGGCCGGTGGATTTTTCTCCCGCTACAGCTTGCGGGTGCGGAGGAAGGGATGACCCTTGAAATCCTGCTGTCCCTGCTGGCGGCCACGATCCAGGCCGGCACGCCCGTTCTCTACGCCACCCTGGGCGAGATCCTGACCGAGAAGGGCGGGGTGCTCAACCTGGGCGTGGAAGGGATGATGCTGGTCGGAGCTCTGGCCGGATTTTTGGTCGCCCTGCATACCGGGTCGCCGACCCTGGCCTTCCTGGCCGCCGGTCTGGCCGGAGGGGCCTTGGCCGCCGTGCACGGCGTGGTCTGTCTGTACTTTCTGGGCAACCAGGTCGTGTCCGGACTGGCCCTGACCATTCTCGGCTCCGGCCTGGCCGGTTTCTTCGGCACGCCCTATATCGGCCGCACCGCGCCGGGCTTCGACAAGTTCGTCCTGCCCGGACTGGGCGACATTCCCGTTCTCGGACCGATCTTTTTCCGGCAGGATGTTCTTGTCTATCTGTCCTACCTGTTGCCCTTGGCCCTGTGGTGGTTTTTCCGTTCCACCCGCTGGGGCCTGGGCGTGCGGGCCGTGGGCGAGAGCCCGGCCGCGAGCCGGGCCGCTGGCCTGGGCGTGTCCGCCCACCGCTGGGCCGCGCTCCTGGGCGGTGGCATGTTGGTCGGATGCGGCGGCGGCTATCTGAGTCTGGCCTACACCCATCTTTGGACCAACGGGCTGAGCGCGGGTCGGGGCTGGATCGCCGTGGCCCTGGTCATCTTCGCCTTCTGGCGGCCGGGCCGGGCCGTCATCGGGGCCTATCTTTTCGGCGGAGTGATGGCCTTCCAGCTCCGTCTGCAGGCCATGGGCACGGCCCTGCCCTCGTCCATCCTGCTCATGCTGCCCTATGTCCTGACCATCGCGGC
>CAYLNA010000423.1:0-1992 GCA_964384665.1 uncultured Desulfovibrionaceae bacterium
GACAGGCGCATGGCGTCCACGGCCGCGCCGTCGCCTTCGTTCTTGGCTCCCTTGCCGAGCCAGCGGGCCGAGGCCAGGGCCGCGGCTTCCGTGACCCGGACCAGGTCCATGGCCAGATTGCGTTGTGGTGCTTCCATGGCGGTCATGGCTAGCCCCGGATGAAGTCGACGAGGTGGGCGGCGGTGAAGCCGTATTTTTCCTTCAGCACCGAGGCCGGAGCCGAAGCGCCAAAATGGTCGATGCCCCAGACCTTGCCGTCCAGACCGACGTATTTGTACCACAGATCGGTGCGGCCGGCCTCGATGGCCACGCGCCGGGTGATGCTCCGGGGCAGGATGGATTCCCGGTATTCCGGGCTCTGCTCGTCGAAGAGTTCCATGCTGGGCACGGACACGACGCGGATTTTGTATTCCGGCAGGGCCTTGGCCGCGTCCACGGCCAGATGTACTTCCGAGCCCGAGGCCAGGAGGAGCATTTCCGGCGCGCCCTGTTCCGGATCGAGAACCACGTACGCGCCCTTGGCCACGTGGTCTTCCAGGGGCGCGGGCAGATCCAGCACGGGCAGGCCCTGGCGGGTGAAGACCAGCACCGACGGCCGGCTTTTCTGTTTCAGGGCCACGGCCATGCAGGCCGCGCTTTCGCGGGCGTCGGCCGGACGCAGCACGAGCAGGTTCGGAATCAGGCGCAGGGAGCTGACGTGCTCGATGGGCTGATGGGTTGGGCCGTCCTCGCCGACAAAGAACGAGTCATGGGTGAAGACGTGCAGGACCGGCAGGTGTTGCAGAGCGGACATGCGGATGGCGTTGCGCTCGTAGTCCGAAAAGACCAGGAAGGTCGCGCCGAAGGGCACGATGCCACCGTGCAGGGCCATGCCGTTCAGGATGGCGGCCATGGGGAATTCACGCACGCCAAAACAGAGGTTGCGGCCCAGGGGATTGGTCTGGGCATGGAAGATGCCGGCGGACTCGCGGAACTTGACCGTCTGGTTGGACGGATCCAGATCGGCCGATCCGCCCATGAGGGTCGGGAGTTGTTCGGCCATGGAGCCCAGGCAAGCTCCAAAGGCCTTGCGCGTGGCCACGCTGGCGCCGGTTTCGTGGGTCGGCCAGGTCAGGTTCCGCTCGCAAACCGGCTTGGTCGCGTCCTGCCATTTGGCGGCGAAAACCGGATCGGCCAGCTTGGCCGTCAGGGCCTTGTCCCAGGATGCGCGAGCGGCGCGCAGGTCGTCGAAGCGGGCGCGGAAATGGGCGACCACGTCCTCGGACACGAAGTATTCCTCGTCGGGCAGGTCGAGCTTGGCCTTGGTGGCCGTGATCTCCTCGCTGGAGAGCGGGGAGCCGTGAGTCGATTCGCTGCCTTCGAGGGTGGCGCAGCCCTTGGCCATGGTCGTGTGGCCGATGATCAGGGTCGGCTTGGCGGTTTCGCTCTGGCCGGCCGTGATGGCGGCGCGGATCTGGTCGTGGTCGTGGCCGTCGATCTCGATGACCTGCCAGTGCATGCTCTCGAACAGGGCCTTGTAGTCGACGGTGTCCACGCGGCAGGTCGGACCGGCCAACTGGATCTTGTTGCTGTCGTAGTAGACGATGAGCTTGCCCAGGCCCCATTGTCCGAACAGGGCCGCGCTGCCCAGACAGATGGGTTCCTGGATGTCGCCGTCCGAGGACAGGACATAGGTGAAATGACCAGCTGCTTCCGCGTCCAGGTAGGCGCGCAGGAAGGCCTCGGCCACGGCCATGCCGCCGGCCATGGCGAAACCCTGGCCCAGGGGGCCGGTGGTGGCTTCCACTCCGTCGGTCATGTCGTGCTCGGGATGACCCGGCGTCTTGCTGCCGAACTGCCGGAAGGACTTCAGATCGTCGATGGTCAGGGCGCCGCGCAGGGTCAGCAGGGCGTAGAGCAGGGCGGACTCGTGCCCGGCGGAGAGCACGAAGCGGTCACGGTTGAACCATTTCGCGTCGTCCGGATCGAAGTTCAGGAAGTCCTTGAACAGGA
>CAYLNA010000424.1:0-1989 GCA_964384665.1 uncultured Desulfovibrionaceae bacterium
GTGGCGAAGCTCATCAACGGCTACTACCTGAAAGACACGGTGGTGAAGGCCGCCGACGGCACGGAAACCCTGATGAAGGCCGGCAGCCAGGTTAACGGCTTCCCGAACCTGAAAGACGACGGATCGACCTGCTCGGGCTGCTGGGTTTACTGCGGATCCTACACGGACAAGGGCAACCTGGCCGAACGCCACGACAAGACCCAGACTACGGAACAGGCCAAGGTCGGCATGTTCCCCAACTGGACCTGGGCTTGGCCCATGAACCGGCGCGTGCTCTACAACCGGGCCTCGGTGGATCTGGCCGGCAAGCCCTATCAGCCCAACAAGCCGGTCCTGGCCTGGGACGCGGCCAACAAAAAGTGGCTGATCGACGTGGTTGACGGCGGCGGCGACGCCGGGGCCAAGCATCCGTTCATCATGCAGCAACACGGTCTGGGCGCGCTCTATGGCCCTGGTCTGAACGAAGGTCCTTTCCCGGAGCACTACGAGCCCATGGAATGCCCCATCGCCTCTCATCCGTTCTCCAAGCAGTTGCAGAACCCGGCGGCCCTGATCTTTGCCGGCGAGGAAAAGAAGCGCAGCGTGTGCGATCCGCGCTATCCCTTTGTCTGCACGTCCATCCGCGTCACCGAACACTGGCAGACCGGCCTCATGACCCGCTGGCAGCCGTGGTTGGCCGAGGCCCAACCGCAGATGTTCTGCGAGATGAGCGAGGAACTGGCCGAGCTGAAAGGCATCAAGAACGGCGACAAGGTCATCGTCGAAAACCCGCGCGGCGAACTGTGGGCTATCGCCATCGTCACCAAGCGCTTGCAGCCCTTCGACATCATGGGCACGCCGACCCATCTGGTCAGCATCCCCTGGCATTATGGCTGGGTCTGGCCCAAGGACGGAGGCGAGTCGGCCAATCTGCTCACCCCCAGCGTGGGCGACGCCAACACCGGCATCCCGGAAACCAAGGCCTTCATGGTCAACGTGAAGAAAGCGTAAGGAGCGAACATGTCAGGCAAATCATTCTTCGTCGATCTGACCAAATGCACGGCCTGCCGGGGCTGTCAGGTGGCCTGCAAGCAGTGGAACAAGCTCCCGGCCGAGCAGACCAGAAACCATGGCTCCTTCCAGAATCCCATGGACGTTTCGGCCATCACCTACAAGACCGTGCACATGCGCGAAGTGGCTGATGACAAGGGCAAGCTGGCGGCATGGCTGTTCTTTCCGGAACAGTGCCGGCATTGCGTGGAGCCGCCCTGCAAGATGACCGCCGACGCCTACGACGACAAGGCCATCCTGCAGGATCCCGCGACCGGGGCCATCACCTTCACGGAAAAAACCAAGGATCTTCCGGATTTCAACGAAATCCGCGAGGCCTGCCCCTACAACATCCCGCGTCAGGATGCGCAAACCAAGGTCATGACCAAGTGCACCATGTGTCTGGACCGGGTGCAGAACGGGCTGCTGCCCGCCTGCGTCCAGTCCTGCCCCACGGGCGCCATGAATTTTGGAGATCGGGACGAAATGCTGGCCCTGGCCGAAAAGCGCCTAGGCGAGGCCCAGAAGAAATACCCGGACGCGGTGTTGGGCGACGCTGCGGATGTCCGGGTCATCTACCTCTACCAGATGGCGCCCAAGTCCTACCATGACTTCGCCGTGGCCGAGGCGACCCTGCCCGGCTTTATGGACCGCAAGGAAATGTTCGCCAAGCTCTTCGGATCCGCCTCCAGAAACAAGGCCTAACCTTTAGGCCCTCCTCCATCGGCTGGCCGGGAAGGAAACTTCCCGGCCTTTTTCACGTGGTCTCCATGCGTAATTTGGATAATTCGGCATAATTGTTGATGTAACTATATGAATAATTTGTCTATTATTGATGTTGGCTGGTCGGGGCGGCGTTGACCTGTCATGTATATTTTATATCGAATCTATAGAAATTTGAATTTGATCCAGCCAAGAGCGCCAGTAACAAGGCCAAGCACGGCGTTGATTTCATCGAGG
>CAYLNA010000425.1:0-1981 GCA_964384665.1 uncultured Desulfovibrionaceae bacterium
TTTTTCTTCTGCACGGCCATGTGCTCGCGAAAGCCCGGTTCGTCCACGCTAAAGCCCTGTTTTTCGGCGATGTCGTTGACGATATCGAGCGGAAATCCATAGGTGTCGTAGAGCTTGAAGGCGGTTTCGCCGGAAATGATCCGGGTGTCGGCGGCCTTCAGCGTCGCCATCTCGTCCTCGAGGATGCGCAGGCCCTTGTCCAGGGTCTCGCCGAAGCGCTCTTCTTCCTGCCGGACCACGCGGACCATGAAGTCCTTGGCCGCGACCAGTTCCGGGAAGGTCGCGCCCATCTCGGCCACGACCTGGGCCGTGGTCTCGCACAGGAAGGGCTCGTTGAATCCGAGCAGCTTGCCGAAACGGTAGGCGCGGCGGATCAGGCGGCGCAGGACATAGCCGCGTCCTTCGTTGGAGGGCAGCATGCCGTCGGCCAGCAGAAAGGCGATGGCCCGGCTGTGGTCGGCGATGACGCGCAGGGCCGTGTCCGAGTCCTCGCCGTCGTGGTAGGCCACGCCGGCTTTCCTGGCCATGGCCTGGATCAGGCCCTGGAAGAGGTCGGTGTCGAAATTGGAGCGCTTGCCCTGACAGATGGCCGTGATCCGCTCCAGGCCCATGCCGGTGTCGATGCTCGGCTTGGGCAGGGGCGTCATGGTTCCGTCCTCGGAGCGGTTGAACTGCATGAAGACCAGGTTCCATATTTCCAGGAACCGGTCGCAGTCGCACTGGCCGATGCCGCAGTCCGGTCCGCAGGCCATGTCCGCGCCCTGGTCGACATAGATTTCCGAGCAGGGGCCGCAGGGACCGGTGTCGCCCATGGCCCAGAAATTGTCCTTCTCGCCCAGGCGGAAGATGCGGTCCGCCGGTACTCCGGCCACCTTTTGCCACAGTTCCCCGGCCTCGTCGTCGTCGCGGAAGATGGAGACATAGAGGCGGTCCTTGTCCAGGCCCAACTCCACGGTGATGAAATTCCAGGCCAGGCGAATGGCTTCCGCCTTGAAATAGTCGCCAAAGGAGAAGTTGCCGAGCATTTCGAAGAAGGTATGGTGCCGGGCCGTGCGCCCGACATTTTCCAGGTCGTTGTGCTTGCCGCCCACGCGCAGGCATTTCTGCGAGGTGGTGGCGCGGGAATAGTCCCGCTTTTCCTGGCCCTGGAAGATCTTCTTGAACTGGACCATGCCCGCGTTGGTGAACAAAAGGGTCGGGTCATCCTGGGGAACCAGGGAGGAGCTGGGCTGGACGCTGTGTCCATGAGCCTTGAAATATTCCAAAAATCGGGTGCGAATTTCGCCAGCGCTGATCACGTGTACCTCGTTGTCGTGTCGGCCCGGAGGGCCGGTCTAGTCTTCCGTCGGAATCGGAGCCGGTGCCGGCAGTTCTTCCGGAATGGTCATGCCCAGCTGTTCGAGCAGGGCGCGTTCGATCTGCGTGCGCAGGTCGTCGTTTTCCTGTAAAAAGGCGCGGACGTTCTCCTTGCCCTGGCCCAGGCGCTCGGAGCCGAAGGCGTACCAGGCGCCGCTTTTGTCGATGATGCCGTGCTCCACGCCCAGATCCAGCAACTCACCCTCGCGGGAGATGCCCGTGCCGTACAAAATATCGAATTCCGCCTCGCGGAAGGGCGGGGCGACCTTGTTCTTGGCCACTTTGACCCGGACCCGGTTGCCGTAGGACTCTTCCTTGTCCTTGAGGGTGGCGATGCGGCGCACGTCCAGGCGGACCGAGGCGTAGAACTTGAGGGCGTTGCCGCCGGTGGTCGTTTCCGGACTGCCGTAGCCGGTCATGCCGATCTTCATGCGCAGCTGGTTGATGAAGATGATGGCCGTGCGCGATTTGTGGATGGTGCCGGTCAGCTTGCGCATGGCGTGGGACATGAGCCGGGCTTGGCCGCCGACCTGGGTTTCGCCCATGTTCCCGTCCAGTTCGGCCTGGGGGATGAGGGCGGCCACGGAGTCGACCACGACCACGTCCACCGCGCCGGAGCGGACCA
>CAYLNA010000426.1:0-1978 GCA_964384665.1 uncultured Desulfovibrionaceae bacterium
GTGTACAGAGGCCCTGGCCCAAACCCGCTTTGCCGGTCGCTTTTGCCGTCATGGCCGCGTGCTGGTGGACGGCGCGCACAACCCCATGGGACTTGCCGCGCTCTGCGCGGCCCTTGAAGACCAGAACGCGCGCTTCGATCTGCTCGTTTTTCAGGCCATGCGGGACAAAACCCTGGACCACGCCGTGCTCGCGCGGTTGCGGGCCATGGCCAAACGGGTCGTCGCGCCGGCCCTGCCGGGGAACGAGCGGGCCTGCGACCCATCCGCGCTGGCCGCGCGGTTCGGCTCCGACGCCCTGATCGCGCCGGATTTGGGCGCGGCCCTGGCTCTGGCCTCCGGCCCGGTCCTGCTCTGCGGCTCCCTCTACTTGGTCGGCGCGTATTACGCGCTCCATCCGGAACATCTTGCCCTCTAAGGAGAACCCGGTGTCATCTCTTTTTCGGCGCATTCCGTCCGTGGACCGATTCTTGACCGACCTGGAGCAGGATCAGGACCTGGCCGCGTTGCCGCGCCCCATGCTCAAGGATTTGGTGGGCGAGTTTCTGGATCTGTGCCGGGAAGAAATTCGGGCCGGGGTCTTGGTCGATGAAAGCGACGTGGCCCGCCCCAAGCTGCTGGCGCGTCTTGCGGCCTATGTCCGCGCCCGGTCCCGTCCGCATTTCCGGCGGGTCGTCAACGCCACGGGCGTGGTCATTCACACCAACCTGGGGCGGTCCATCCTGGCCGAGGACGCGGTGACGGCCGTGCTCCGGGGCTGTCGTCACTATTCCAACCTGGAATTGGACCTGGATACCGGACAGCGGGGCAGCCGCTATAGCCATGTGGAAAGTCTGCTCTGCCGCCTGACCGGGGCCGAGGCTGGACTGGTCGTCAACAACAACGCCGCCGCCGTCCTGCTGGTCCTGGACACCCTGGCCAAGGGCCGGGAAGTGATCGTGTCGCGCGGACAGTTGGTGGAGATCGGCGGTTCGTTCCGCATTCCCGAGGTCATGCGGAAGAGCGGGGCGGTGCTGCGCGAGGTCGGCGCGACCAACCGCACCCATCCGCGCGACTACGCCGAAGCCATCACCGATCAAACCGCGCTGCTCATGAAAGTGCACACCTCCAACTACCGCATCATCGGCTTCCACAAGGAAGTGGACGCGGCCGAACTGGCGGCCCTGGGCCGCGAACGGAATCTGCCCGTGTTCGAGGATCTGGGCAGCGGCAATTTCTTCGACTTCTCGCCCTACAAGCTCATGCCCGAGCCCACGGTGCAGCAGGTCTTGAAGAGCGGGGTGGACGTGGTCTCCTTCAGCGGCGACAAGCTCCTGGGCGGCCCCCAGGCTGGAATCATCGTCGGGCGGCGGGAATGCATCGAGCGCATCAAGAAAAATCAGCTCAATCGCGCCCTGCGTATCGACAAAATGACCCTGGCCGCGCTGGAGGCGACCCTGCGCCTCTATCTCGACCCGGAAAAAGCTCGGCGGGACGTGCCGACCCTGGCCATGATCACGGCCTCGGCGGAGGAGCTGCGGGCCAAGGCGCGGTCCTTGCGGCGCAAGTTGCGGCCGGTGGATGACTGGGCCGACGTCGATCTCAAGAACGGGTTTTCGCGCGTGGGCGGGGGCTCCTTTCCGGAGCAGGATCTACCCACGGTCCTGGTCGCGGTCCGGCCCCGGACCATGGACGTGGACACGCTGCGACAAGGTCTGCTGGCCCTGGATGTCCCGGTTATCGCCCGGGTGGAGGAGGACGCGTTTTGCCTTGATCCCCGCACTATCATGGTCGAGGAATTCGGGCTGCTGGCGCGAGCGTTGACGGATGTCCTACGCGGAGGCGCAGCATGAAGGTCGTGATGTTGCGTCACGACATCGCCTTACCGCTTACTGCTCTATGTGGAAGTGGACGAGATCTACAATCTGGCTTGGCCCGGACCATCGAATATTTCGCGCAGCTCTTGCGCCAGCGACACTAAGGAGTTGTTATGACAAAGGTT